>JAIOJV010000098.1 GCA_019911805.1 Gammaproteobacteria bacterium | reverse complement strand
TCAGGCTTTCCGTTGCGGTCTGTGAGGGTCCCATTCTACCGCTTGGGCAGCATGCCCCACGCCGTGCCGAACCGAGACTGTGGACGCATAAACACGGCGCGGTAGGCTTCGGTTGATCGATGCCTACGTAGCCGTATAGGGGATGGGTGGGATGTTTTTTGGGTTGGCTGGAGCCTGAGCGGCATCTTTGGCAGGTCCGCCAAGCAAAAACAATAAGTTGCCGACCATGCCTTCTAGCATACTAACTAGTACCGGTCGTCAGCCTACCGGCAAAAACCGCTTGGTAGCAGATAATAGTGCCGCATTGGTGAATGTACTATTGCTAAACATATTACGATTTTGATATGATATCAATACCGGGCACTGAGGCCAATGACGCGAGATTGTTGAAGTAAGGTATCTATCTAAACGCACCGGCTCCGATCCATCTTCAATGGGAGCTTATGCAAGTGGCTAAATTAATTAGTATTTCTGAATACCGAGACCTCCGGTTTACCGGCCGCCGTCCGGCTGCCTCGACTCTCCGGCGATGGATCGAGGACGGCGAACTCCCCGGCAGACGCATCGGCGGCTGTTACTACGTCGACCTCGATGCCGAGCAGAAGCGCACCGGCAACAGCATTGCCGACGCTATTCTGGAGACACTGGAGTGACTGGCCGCCGCAAACCGGGCGCCACACCCCTGCCGCCCAACCTGTATCGCAACGGGGCCTATTTCCAGTACCGCCATCCACAGACGGGGCGCCGCTTCGGCCTCGGGCGCGATAAGGCCAAGGCGGTCGCAGCGGCACGCAAGCTTAACGACACCCTGATGGGCGAACAGCCGGAGCAGCCGCTGGTGGCGAAGGTGCTAGGCATCTCACCGGTGACGATGCACGCTCTGCTAGACCGCTACGTCAAGGAGCGCGTGCCGGACAAAAAATGGAAACCGCAGACCAAGGACAACATGCTGGGCTACCTGCGCCGCTACCGGCGCGAGTTCGGCACCAAGATGGTCGCTGCGATCGATGTCAAATTCATGGCGGATTTCCTCGACGCGCTTGATGGGCGCCACGCGTACTTGAAACACCGGTCACTGCTGCTCGATGTATTTGCGTTCGCCAGGGCGAAGGGGCTGATACAGCAAAACCCTGTCGCCGAGACACTATTGGTGCCGGCCCCGCCACGCGTGCGCCAGCGCCTCGATCTCGCCGGTTTCTGGGCAATCCACGCGGGCGCCCCGCTGTTCCTCCAAGTCGCGATGGAGCTGATGCTAATCACGCTGCTGCGCCCCTGCGACGCGGTGCATGTGAAGCGTACGGATGTGCTGGACGGCCGCCTCCATGCGCGTCTGCGCAAGACCGACAACTACGATAAACCGGTGCACCTTAAGATCCACATGACCACCGAGCTGGAGGCGGTATTCCAACACGCCGCGGAGTCTGGGCTGGTATCACCCTTCGTGATCCACTTCAGGCCGAAGAGGAAGGTCAAAGCGGAGTGGCGCGAGCACTGGACGCAGATGTCCGAGAAATATCTCGAACGCGCCTTCACGGAGGTCAGAGACGCGCTGGGACTGTACGCGGATATGCCGCCGGCACAACGCCCGACGCTCTACGAAATCCGCTCCCTCGGCGTGCACGTCTATGAGAGCGTGATGGGCTATGACCGTGAGTACACCCAAGCCCTCGCCGGGCACTCGACGGCCCGGATGACCGGGGCATACAAGGACGGCCACGGGGTGGAGTACCGAGAGGTCGAAGCGGGACTGAAGCTGGGGGATCTGCGATGAGGGCGCTGGAGCTGATGCAGGGACTACTGGAGCACCCGGACGCGGCAGTCGCCGCCCAGGCCGCGGCACTGCTGAACCGCCACCGCGCGGCGCTGCGGCGGGGCGACCACGCCGCAGCGCACTGGGCGCGCAAGGCGGCGTGGAGCCTGTACGACACGGCTACATCTTCACAATCCGTTCACACATCTTCACACGGATTAGACGAACAGATGTAACCCTTTGAATTTGGTAGGCGCGATTGGACTCGAACCAACGACCCCCACCATGTCAAGGTGGTGCTCTAACCAACTGAGCTACGCGCCTGAAGCTAGAAGCTCAGGCATTTTACAGCCTCGCAAAACTCTGTCAACTACCAACCATCCTAAGATCAGCGAGGTTCCCGGTCGTGCCGTTGGTTCTTCTGGACCGATGAAATTTTACCGGCGCTCCTGCCCTACGGCTGTGGTCGAGCGGATGATCGGCGGCATCGGACAACCGAGTGCGTCCGAAAAGGCACGCAGCAACTCCATTTCCACAGGCGCTATGGTCTGATCACGTACGATACTGGCGGCACAGGCCTTCAGTAGGCGCGGTTTGGCCAGGGGGTGCAGGTTTTCCAGTTTTTGCAGTGCGCGATCCAGATCGGACAGGCGAATGGCATTTTTTGCCACCAACTGAAGGCCACTGATCTCCAGCGTTTTCACGGCTGCACTGAAGGCCTCCTCGACCTCCTTGGGGGCCTGTTGACCGGCATGGGCCAGTACCGAGAGGAGCAGTTGGATCTCCTTCCTGAGTTGACCGATATCGGAAGGGCGTTTTTTCGTACGTGTCTGCTTGAAGAACTGCCCGTCCAGATGGTTGAACAGAATCTTCTGTAACGACCATTCCAGCAGATCGATCCTGGAGTCCATCTCGATCAACGTGACCAGGTTGTCTCGGAAGACACGGTATTGATCGAGTGATAACTGTTTGAGTGCCGGAATGGTGATGTCGATGATCGGCAACCGGTGTTTGATCTCCAGGCCAGCCATCTCCCGCAGCAACTTTTCCGTCAACGCGAAGACATCCGGATCGGCATGTAGGCGCAGATGTTCCAGTTGTCGGTCACGGACGCCCTGCCCCCTATCGAGCACCAGCGAATAAATGACCGCGCGGGCACCATAGGGTTCCCGGGCCGCCCCTTGGATGACGGTGGGCAGCCCGGCCAGCAGCGAGCGGGCATGATCTATCGTTTCTGAGTCTGGATTACCGATCTGGTCGATGGCAGTGGCGACAGCGGCCAGCGCGGCACCGCTGCCGGCGGTGGCAGCCTGCCTGGCAAGCTGTTCGCGCGCGCGCATCGATCCATCTTCGCCCTCCTCACCCTCGTGGCCCGGTCTCCTTTCCCGAGGTCTTGGATCTTCCCGATGATCCACAGGTGCGTCGCTGCTATCGCGCGTATCGAACTTGCCATCCCAATGGGGATCGATGCGCAAGATGCGTTTGGCCAGTGGCGGGTGCGTGGCAGACAGGGAGCGCATGACCCCTGAGAGGCCCTGGGCGAAAAAGGCATGACTGACTTCGGACGCACCAGGGTTTTCCACTGTGGAACCGAATTCGAGTCCGCCGATGCGCTTCAATGCGCCTGCAATCCCGTCCGGGTTACGGGTGAACTGGACTGCCGAGGCATCTGCCAGATATTCCCGCTGCCGGCTCACTGCGGCCTTGATCAGGCCGCCGAAAAAGGTACCGGCAAAGCCGATGACCATCAGCCCGATCGCCAGCGCCAGTATCCCGCCCCCGCCTTTGCCGCTGTTCCGTCCGCGCCGCGAAAAAGAAGCAGAACGTAAAATATAATAGCCGATAATGCCGACGATCAGGATGCCATGCAGCACGCCCATCAAACGGATATTGAGGCGCATATCGCCGTTGAATATATGACTGAACTCATGGGCAATGACGCCTTGCAGTTGCTCCCGGTTCAGATGCTCGATCGTCCCCTGCGTCACGCCGATGACGGCGTCGCGTGGCGAAAAACCGGCCGCGAAGGCATTGATGCCCGGCTCCTCCACGAGCAGATACACCGGCGGTACCGGCGTACCTGAGGCGATAGCCATCTCCTCCACGATATTCAACAATTTCCGCTGCTTCAGGTCGGTGGTGTTTTGCGGGATCAATTGCCCACCCAACGCCTCGGCAACCACCTTGCCACCGGCCGACAGGGCCATGATCTTGTACAGACTGCCCGCCAGGATCACGACACTGACACCGACACTGACCGCGGCAAAGGTCTGCCAATCCATTTGCTGGTACAAGACGCCACCGTCTTGCAGTTGCTCGCTGTTGATATAGCCGAACACCACCATGACCAGAAGATTGGTCATGACGATCAGGCTGACCACCGCCAGCACGAACAGCAGGACGAGCTGGAGTGTGTTCTTACGCACACGATCTTGTGATTCAAAGAAGTTCATTTTATATTTTGAAAACAGTCATTGCAGCCACGGAAGTACACGGAACAACACGGAACAACACGGAAAAATGCAGACAGGATCACAGGCTTCACATGACATCCCACGTCACCTGCCAAGTGCCGAGGTAGGGCTTCGCAACATGGCTTCATTTCAATATCTTCCGTGTGCTTCCGTGGCAAATAGGGTTTCTGGGTCAGCAGCCGTGTAGGGTGCGTCGGCGGCAGCGACGCACCGTTGCATGGAACCCGGTGCGTCAGGCTGCGCCTCGACGCACCCTACCGGTCTGCTGTGGGGCCCTGTGGACGGCTTCATTGCATTTTCAACAATAGATTTTTTCCGTGTTGTTCCGTGTGTTTCCGTGGCCAAAAAAGGTTTCGTCCGTGTCGTTCCGTGGATTTCGTGGCAAACAGGGTTTCTTGGCTAGCAGCGATTCCAGGTATCCGAATATCCTGTGGCCGCTAAAATGAAACCTTGGGCGCCGCCTGTATGGCCGCCGTGTCGGCGAATTCCAACAGCGTCGCGTCTTGCGTGTGACCGAAGCGTGCGGCGAAAAAGACCGGTGGGAACGACTGCTTATAGGTGTTATAGGCCATCACCTGGTCGTTGAAGGCCTGCCGGGAAAAAGAGACCTTGTTTTCGGTGGAGATGAGCTCTTCGCTCAACTGCATCATGTTCTGATTGGCCTTGAGGTCCGGGTAGGCCTCCATCACCATATTGAAGTTCATCAAGGCGCCCGCCAGTTTGCTTTCGGCGCCACCCAGGTCTTTCATCGCCGCGGCACTGCCCGGATCGGCCGCTGCCTTGGAAAGCATATTCTGTGCCGCATTACGCGCCTCGACCACGGCCTCCAGGGTTTCGCGTTCGTGTTTGATATAACCCTTGGCGGTCTCGATGAGATTGGGTATCAGGTCGTAGCGCCGTTTCAACTGCACCTCGATCTGGGCAAAGGCGTTCTGGTAGCGATTTTTCAGCGTCACCAGTTTATTGAATATCCCGATCACATAAACAACGATCAGGGCAATAACGACCAGGATGACGATCAATGTGATATCCATGTTTTCACCTCTTTGAAAACTGCGGAATCGGCTGGTAATGGCGCTTGCTTACACCTTTTTTGGCCACGGAAACACACGGAAAGACACGGAAAAAAGCTTATTACATAAAGCCCGTGAACCCAGCGACAGATCATGTCCTGGGTTTACATAGTAAATTATTTCCGTGTTATTCCGTGTGTTTCCGTGGCCAAAAATGGTTTAAAACGGAAACGTTCGCCCTTGGTCAGGATAGATATATAGAAATCAAATACCACGATGGGCTCCGGCATCGCTCAGTGCCTCGAACCCGGAGATCAGGTCGAACAGTTCCGCGTCGATGCCACTCTGGCGCAACCGGTGGAAGGTGCGGTTGAGTTCGTCCAGCAGTTCATCGATATTCTTGTCGGCGCGTTGCATCGCCGCGAGGCGGCTCGCGTTCTCGCTGGCCAGCGATTCGGCGCAGGCCCGGAACAGCGAGACGAACAGGTATTCGCGCACCAGCGCCCGCAGCGTGGAGGCGCCACCACCCACGACCTCCGGCAGATTCTCCGTCGGCCAGGGGCGTTCGGCCAGCGTGCGGCGCCAGCGCTCATCCAGCGGCAACAGCCGCTGACGGACGGGCGCATATACCGACCCGACCACGGGACGGTTATAGAACAGATGGAGTTCGGTGATGTCACCCCGGCTGCGGTGGGCCTCACTCGCCATGAGGATCTGCCCGACCAGCGAGCTGATGGCCTGGACGGAATTCGGTACGCTGAAGCAACCGATCGGCGCAAGGCCCGCGTCCACCAGGCGCGCATGCATGCGCTCGCCGACCGCCCACACTCGCGGTTCCCCGGGCAGCGCTGCCAGCGTCTTGAGCGCATCCTCGGCCGCCACATCATTGAACTGCCCCACCAGTCCCTGGTCGGAACCGAACACCACCGCGCCAACTCCCACCGACGCCGCTCTTGCGGTCTCTCCGGTCAGCGATTCCATCTCCTGCAGGTCGCGAAAGCAGACGCTCAAGCCCAGCTCCACAGTGCGATTGTAATCACCCAGGGCACGTACCGATTGTTCGTATTGATCGATACTCGCCGCGGCCATCGCCTTCATGGTGCGGACCACGGATTGCAGACCGCTGGCGCTGTCGATCTTGCGACGCAGGCTCGCTACGGTATCGCTCATATCCCCTCCCCGGGTTGTGTCGCGGCACCGGGGTGGGACCGGGGACCGGCCTTGGACTGAAAACCGACCAATGCCTGGCGGGCCAGGTCGAGGATCGTCTCCCGATCCGCAGCGCTCAAGCCGTCGACCCCATCCAGGCGCTCGCGCAGCGACGCCGGCATCTCCGCCACGGCCTCGGTGATGGCCTGCTCGGCGTCCGTCATCCGCTCCAGCGGCACGGCACCGAACAGTCCGGCACCCAATGCCAGCAGGATGGCGATCTGGGCGGGCACCTCCACCGGGGCGAATTCCGGCTGTTTCAGGCAGGCGCGGATGCGCTGTCCATGTTCGATCACCTTGTTGCTCTCTGCATCCAGCCGGGCCCCGAACCGGGCGAAGGATTCCAGCTCCTCGAACTGGGCATAGGCGAGCTTGAGGTCACCCACCACCGCGCGGTAGGCCGCCCGTTGTGCGTTGCCGCCGACGCGCGACACGGACTTGCTGACATCGACCGCCGGCAGCACCCCCAGTTCGAACAGGGTCGGTGACAGATAGATCTGCCCGTCGGTGATGGAAATCAGGTTGGTGGGGATATAGGCGGAGATGTTCTGGGCCTCGGTCTCGATGATGGGCAAGGCGGTGAGCGAACCCCCACCGCGTTCATCGCGCAGTTGTGTCGCGCGTTCCAGCAGGCGCGAATGGATGTAGAAGATGTCCCCGGGAAAGGCCTCGCGCCCCGGCGGGCGGCGCAGCAGCAGGGACAGTTCGCGATAGGCACGGGCATGATGGGTGAGGTCATCGTACACGATCAGCACATCGCGGCCCTGCTCCATAAAATACTCCGCAATGCTGGTGGCGGCGTACGGCGCGATATAGGCGAGGCCCGGTGGATCGTTGCCCTCGGTGACGACCACGACGGTGTACTCCAGTGCGCCCTGTTCCTGGAAGGTGGCCACTGCCCTGGCCACGGCGGACGCACGCTGACCGATGGCGCAATAGATACACAGAACATCCTGGCCGCGCTGATTGAGAATGGTGTCGATCGCAATGGCGGTCTTACCGGTCTGCCGGTCTCCCAGGATCAGCTCGCGCTGGCCACGCCCGATGGGAATGAGCGCATCGACCACCTTGAGGCCGGTCTGCAGCGGCACGCCGACCGGGGCGCGGTCCATGATGGCGGGGGCGGGACGCTCGATGGGCAGGCGCTCGCTTGCAAGCAGCGGCCCGCGGTCATCGTGGGGCCGGCCGAGCGGGTCGATGACGCGCCCCAGCAGGCCGTCACCCACGGCCACATCCATCACCCGGCCGGTGCGCTCGACCTCATCCCCGGTATGCAGATGCCAGTAATCGCCGAGCAGGACGACGCCGATCTCATCCTCGTCCACGTTGAAGGCGATACCGAACACATCACCGGGAAACCTCACCAGTTCGTCACTGCCCACACCGGGGAGACCGGAGACCCGGGCGATCCCCGTGGAGACGCTGGTGATCGTACCCACCTCACGCGGCGTCAGGTGCGGCGTAAAGGCCTCGCGCCCCCGGCTCAGGCCGGAAAACGCGTTATCGAATACGCCTTGCAAGGAATCCGGTGGTGCGCTCATTGCCTCTCCCGGGGCTGGTTACAGATCCTGATGTGAAGGGTGCTTAGTTAAACCGTTTTTGGCCACGGAATCCACGGAACGACACGGACAAAACTTTTTTTGGCCACGGAAACACACGGAAGTACACGGAATGTAAAACCCGCCATGTCGGCCTCTTCTGTACTTGTCCGTGCGTCCTCGTGACAAATTTTCAGCGTACCCCGTGCCGATGAGGGACCGGCCGTGTAGGGTGCGTCGGCGGCAGCGACGCACCGTGGCGTGGAACCCGGTGCGTCAGGCTACGCCTCGACGCACCCTACCGATCTGCGGAGGGAACCCTGCGGACGGCTTCATTGCGTTTTCAACAATAGGATTTTGTCCGTGTTGTTCCGTGTGTTTCCGTGGCCAAAAAAGATATACGTCAAACGTCCTTCGCTCCCAACAGCTCGCCGATGCTGTTTTCCAGTGAGTCGAGATAATCGGCGATACTCCAGGCGACCTTCTGTCCGTTGGTGGTGAGTTCGATACCACTGATCACCTCGGGCGCGGTGTCGAAACGTACCGGAATGTCCATCGCCAGGGTCTCATTCAGCGCGGTCTGGATCAGCGTGCGTTGCGTTGCTGTCAGTTCAAAGGCGCTGCGCACGCGCACTGGCTGGGTCGATGTCTGCAGGGACGTGGCGAGGCCTTGTCTGGCCTCGGCGTCCAGCGCCCGCAGGCGGTCCGCGAAGACCGCGCTCATGCGTTCTTCCAGACTGGTCCCGGCGAGGTCGGTCAGCGCCTGGCGCGCGATGGCAAATACCTCCGTGCGGGTGCGACGGGTGATTTCGTTACTCAAGCTCTGGTGTTCGCGTTGCAACGCCTTCTGCCGTTTGTCACGCAGGGTGTCGGCCGCCTGCCGTGCCTCATCGAGCAGCCGCTGCCGTTCGGTCTTGGCCGCGTCGGTTGCCTGACTCAGGAGAGCGGCGCGCTGCTGGTCGAAGGCCTCGTTCTTGCGCTGGAAGGTGTCGCGCTCCGTACGGGCCTCGATCTCTTTCGCGGCCGCATCCGCGAGCGACGCGGCGATGCGCTGTTCCCGTGCATCGATGGCGCGCAGGATCGGCTGGTACAGGAAGCGTTTCAGCAGCCACACCAGGATGAGAAAATTGACTATCTGGGCGGCGACCGTAAACCAATCGACGACCATGGCCTATAGTCCGGCGGCCTGGGCGAGGACGTGATTCCAGAAGGGGTTGGCGAAGATCAGGATCATCGAGACCACGAAACAGTAGATCGCCGTGGACTCGATCATCGCCAGACCGACGAACAGCGTCCGGGTGATGGTGGCGGACGCATCGGGTTGCTGGGCCAGGGAAGTCAATGCCGTCGCGACCGCCCGCCCCTCGCCCAGCGCCGGGGCCATGGTGCCGATACCGGTGGTGAGACCGGCGGTGATAATCGATGCCATCGCGATGAATGTCATGCTATCCATACTCGTCTCCTCAGGCTGTCAGGGTTCAATGGGGTTGCCCGGCGGCGGCTGCAGGCGCCTGGACACGGGTCGCGGCGGCAATGTAGACCGCGGCCAGGATGAAGAAAATATAGGCCTGCACCATGCCGGTCAGCAGGCCCAACGCCATCATGACGATCGGAAAGATGAACGGCGTGATGGTGAGCAGGATCGCGATGATCATCGCGCCGCTCATCATGTTGCCGAACAGACGCACGGCCAGCGCCAGGGTGCGGGAGATTTCACTGATGATATTGAATGGTAGCATGATGAACGTCGGCTGGGCGTAGGACCTGAGATAGGCACGCAGGCCACGCTCTTCGATACCGAAAAACGGCACCGCGACGAACACGCACAGGGCCAGCGCCACCGTGGTTGAGAGCGAACCCGTGGGCGGCTGGTAGCCGGGGATGACGGTGCACAGGGCGCTCATGGCGAGAAACAACACGAGCGTACCCAGAAAGCCGAGATAGCGTTTCGGGTTACTGAGACCGATGTCGGTAAGCTGCCCCTCGATGGCGAGGACGATGATCTCCAGCACATTCTGCCAGCGGGCCCGGTGCAGCCCGATGGAGAGCCTGCGGGTGATCAGCCTGGCGCCCACGGCCAGCACCAGCATCAGCGCCCAGGTGAAGACGATGGTGGCATTGAGTTTGAAAAACCCGTATTGCCAGAAAATGAGCTCATCGGGACTAAGGCGCATGGCCGGCCTCTTTCACCGGGGTTTCAACGTGTTCGAGTGGCGGCCCGGCGAGCCGCGTGATGATGCTGCGCGCGACGACAAATCCAACCAGACAGGCCAGCAGCCGTTGCCAATCACCAGCTCCCACGAAATAGAATCCCGTCACGACGATGGCGGTCCGCAGCAGCAGGCTGCCAAGAAACAACAGTGCCGGACGCCTGGATACGATGCCCAGGCGCACCGTCCACCACAGGCCACCAAAGGACAGGGCGCTGAGCGCCAGGCCCGCCAGCCCTGCCAGTGCCAGCGTCAACCAGTCATTCATCCCCATCCTCCGCTTCGTCCCGCATCGCCTTGTCTTCCCTGGCGACCCAGTGCCACGCATTCAGACAGCCAATGGTCAGACCGATGATCAGCAGCGTTAATGTCCAGGAGTGGCTTCCGGGATAGTGCTTGTCCAGCCAGATACCGAGTGCCGCGCCGAGCAGTGTCGGGATCGCCACCGACCAGCCGATCAGCCCCATCATGCCCAGGCCGAACCAGACGCCCGGCGCGGCGTCGCGCTGTGCCTTGAGCTTGCGCGCCGCCTTTCTGCCGACCTCCTGCCCGAGCGACGGTTTTTGTTTCGCCGGCGTGTCTCGCTCTTCGTCAGTCATGGTGGAACGTTACCATGCGGCGGATGAAGTCACTTTCCATTTTCGCCAGCACGAAACGCATACTTTGCTCATGCTCGCCCAGAGTCAGAAACTCCTGCTCCACCGCAGCTCGCAGCTCGCCGAGGTCCGTTCCCCCGATCGCCTGGCGCACCGAAACGAGCACCTCCGGCCCCGTTTTGACCAGTACCCCTTCATCCACCGCCACATACACCACGCCCTCCGCTGCGGTCTCGTAGGTCAGGATACCGGGCGCGAGTGCCGCGACACAATCCAGCCGCCGTGGCAAGAGCCCCAGTGAGCCGCTGCGGGTCTCGGCGACGATGCGCACCACCTCACCCTCGTCGGCGAAGACCTGGAAAGGCAGGAGGATCTTGAGATTCATCCGGGTCATTTGATCTCTGCCTGCGCCTCCGGCGCGGAGCCGGGCGTGTCACTGACTGCACCGTCGCCGGGTTGCAACTTGTGCTTTGCCTCATCCACCGCACCGATCATATAGAGCGCGCTCTCCGGGTAGTCTTTGAACTCATCGTTCAGGATACGCTCACATCCGTCCAGTGACTCTTCCAGGCTGACCAGCTTGCCCGGGAGCCCGGTAAACTGCTCGGTGGTGAAAAACGGCTGGGTCAGAAAACGCTCCAGGCGGCGGGCGCGGGCGACCACATCACGGTCCTGCGGCGACAGTTGCTCCAGGCCGAGCATGGCGATGATGTCCTTGAGTTCCGCATATTGCGCCAGCGTGCGACGGATCTCCTGTGCGAGCGCATAGTGCCGGACACCGACGATGCCCGGTGTGGCCATCTTGGAATTGGACTGCAACGGGTCGATGGCCGGGTACAGCCCCTCGCTCGCCCGCTTGCGCGACAACACCATCGATGCGGACAGGTGCGAGAAGGTATGCACCGCCGCCGGGTCGGTGAAATCATCCGCCGGCACATACACCGCCTGGATCGAGGTGATGGCGCCGCTGTCGGTATTGGCGATACGCTCTTCCAGCTGTGACAGCTCGGTGCCCATGGTCGGCTGGTAGCCGAGCCGTGAGGGCATCTGCCCCATCAGCCCGGAGACCTCCGAGCCGGCCTGGATGAACCGGAAGATGTTATCGATGAGCAGCAATACGTCACGGCGCTCGTCGTCACGGAAATACTCGGCCATCGTCAGCGCGGCGTGGCCGACACGAAAACGCGCCCCCGGCGGCTCGTTCATCTGGCCGAAGATCATCACCATGTTCGGCAGTACGCCGGCCTCTTTCATCTCGCGGTAGAGTTCCTCGCCTTCGCGACAACGTTCACCGATACCGCAAAAGATACTCACGCCTTCGTGTTGGCCGATCATGTTGTGAATCATTTCGGTGAGCAGCACGGTCTTGCCCACCCCGGCCCCACCGAACAGGCCCGCCTTGCCGCCGCGCTCCAGCGGCATCAACACATCGATGGCCTTGATACCGGTCGCAAACACCTCCGATCGGGTGGTGCGGCGCACCAGCGGCGGCGGCAGCTGATGTATGGACCGCCAGTGCACATCGATCGGAGCCGCGGCCCGGTCGATGGCATGGCCGAACACGTCGAACATGCGTCCGAGGATGTCTCTGCCGACCGGTGCCTGCAACGGCCCGCCGGAGTCTTCCACCGGCATGCCACGTGCCAGGCCCTGGGTCGGGTTCAACGCAATACCCCGCACGCGGCACGCATCCAGTTGCGCCAGCACTTCGATGACGATTTGATTCTGTTCCCCCGTGCGCAGCAACGCATGGATCGGCGGCAGCTGCACATCGAAACGCATATCCACGACGCTGCCACGCACCGAGACGACCACGCCGGAATTCAATACGCGGGTATCGGTTGGTATGTTTGTATCCGCACTCATCACCACGGTGCCCGCCCCTCTCCGGCACACCCGGCGGACTCAGGTGCGGGCGCCGCGCGCAGGTACAGCAGGATTGTGGATGACGCCATGACCGCTACCGGGGTCGCGTGACGACTCACACCGCCACCTGCTCGGGCAGCCCCAGGCCCTGTTCACGCAGCAGGCGGATCTCGTCGCGCAGCTGCGCGGCTTCCTCGAACTCCAGATTGCGCGCGTGTTCGTACATGCGTTGTTCCAGTTTCTTGATGCGCTGCGCGGCCTGGCGCGGCGACAGCGCGGCGTACTCGGCGGCCGCCTCGGCCACCTTGGCGTGACGGCGCGAGCCGGCGGGCATGGCGGCGTTGGCGCCCTCCATGATGTCGGCCACGGCCTTGCGGATGGTCTGCGGGGTGATGCCATGCTCCAGATTATAGGCGACCTGTTTGGCGCGGCGGCGCTCGGTCTCATCGATGGCGCGGCGCATGGAGCCGGTGATGGTGCCGGCGTAGAGGATCGCCTTGCCGTTGATGTGGCGGGCCGCGCGGCCGATGGTCTGGATGAGGGAGCGCTCCGAACGCAGGAAGCCCTCCTTGTCGGCGTCCAGGATCGCCACCAGCGACACCTCGGGCATGTCCAGGCCCTCGCGCAACAGGTTGATGCCGACCAGTACATCGAATTCACCCAGGCGCAGATCGCGGATGATCTCCACGCGCTCGACGGTCTCGATATCCGAGTGCAGATAGCGCACGCGCACACCATGCTCGGCCAGGTATTCGGTCAGGTCCTCGGCCATGCGCTTGGTCAGCGTCGTCACCAGCACGCGCTCATCGACGGCCACGCGCAGGTGGATCTCCGACAGCAGGTCGTCCACCTGGCTGTCCACCGGCCGGATCTCGATCTCGGGGTCGATCAGGCCGGTCGGGCGCACCACCTGCTCGACCACCTGCCCCGCATGCTCGGCCTCGTAGGGCCCCGGCGTCGCCGACACGAAGATGGCCTGCGGGGCGAGGCGCTCGAACTCGTCGAAGCGCAGCGGCCGGTTGTCCAGCGCCGAGGGCAGCCGGAAACCGTATTCGACCAGGGTCTCCTTGCGTGAGCGGTCGCCGCGGTACATGCCGCCCAGTTGCGGGATGGTGACGTGTGACTCGTCGATGACCAGCAGGGCCTCGGCCGGCAGATAGTCGAACAGCGTCGGTGGCGGCTCGCCGGCCTGGCGCCCGGACAGATAGCGCGAGTAGTTCTCGATGCCGGCGCAGTAGCCCAGTTCCAGCATCATCTCGATGTCGAAGCGGACGCGCTGCTCCAGGCGCTGCGCCTCGACCAGCTTGTTGGCGGCGTGCAGCTCCTCGAGGCGTTCGCGCAGCTCGTCCTTGATCGCCTCGATGGCATCCAGGATGGTCTGGCGCGGCGTCACGTAGTGGGTCTTGGGATAGACGGTCGCGCGCGGCACCTTGCGCAGCACCTCGCCGGTCAGCGGATCGAACCAGGCGATCCCCTCCACCTCCTCGTCGAACAACTCCACGCGCAGCGCCTCGCGCTCGGATTCCGCCGGATAGATGTCGATGACCTCACCGCGCGCGCGGTAGGTGCCACGGTGCAGCTCCACGTCGTTGCGGGTGTATTGCAGCTCGGCCAGGCGGCGCAGAATCTGCCGCTGGTCGACGCGCTCGCCGCGCACCAGGTGCAGCACCATGCTCAGGTAGGCGCGCGGGTCGCCCAGGCCGTAGATCGACGACACCGTCGCGACGATGATGCTGTCCGGGCGCTCCAGCAAGGCCTTGGTCGCCGACAGCCGCATCTGCTCGATGTGCTCGTTGACCGAGGCATCCTTTTCGATGAAGGTGTCCGAGGACGGCACGTAGGCCTCGGGCTGGTAATAGTCGTAATAGGAGACGAAATACTCTACGGCGTTGTGCGGGAAAAAATCGCGGAACTCGCCGTAGAGCTGCGCCGCCAGGGTCTTGTTCGGGGCCAGCACCAGCGTCGGCCGCTGCAGGGCCTGGATGACGTTGGCGATGGTGAAGGTCTTGCCCGAGCCCGTGACCCCGAGCAGGGTCTGGTGGGCCAGGCCGTCATGGAAGCCTTCGAGCAGCCGCTCGATGGCCTGCGGCTGGTCGCCGGCCGGCTGCATCGCCGTAGTTAGCTGGAATTTTGTGCCCATAGGGGGGATTCTTCAGACCCGCTGCTTACAGTATGATGGGCGGCCGTCTGAGCGCCCGTCCCGGGGCGCCCACAACCGGATGCACAGGATCGTTCCGTGAAAAACACGCTGTCGCTGGCGGCCCGCGTGGGTCGCATCAAACCTTCTCCCACACTCGCGGTCACCGCGCGCGCCGCCACGCTGCGCGCCGCCGGCCACGACATCATCGGCCTGGGCG
The DNA here is from genome assembly GCA_019911805.1 of Gammaproteobacteria bacterium. Lineage (NCBI taxonomy): Bacteria > Pseudomonadati > Pseudomonadota > Gammaproteobacteria > Gammaproteobacteria bacterium. The sequence continues at coordinate 79,281 of JAIOJV010000098.1, read as the reverse complement.
CGGGTGAGCCCGATTTCGACACCCCGGACCATATCAAGGCCGCGGCCATCGAGGCCATCCAGGCCGGCCAGACCAAGTACACCGCGGTCGACGGCACGCCGGCGCTCAAGACAGCCATTATAAACAAGTTCCAGCGCGATAACGGCCTGGCCTTCACCCCCGACCAGATCCTGGTGTCCTGTGGCGGCAAGCAGAGCTTCTACAACCTGGTCGAGGCGCTGCTGAATCCGGGCGACGAGGTCATCATTCCCGCGCCCTATTGGGTCTCGTACCCGGATATGGTGCTGCTCGCCGATGGCACGCCGGTCGAACTTTCTGCCGGTATCGAGCAGCGTTTCAAGGTCACCCCGGCGCAGCTGGAGGCGGCGATCACGCCCAGAACCCGCCTGTTCGTGATCAACAGCCCCTCCAACCCGACCGGTATGGCGTACACGCGGGCGGAGCTCGCCGCGCTCGGCGCGGTGCTGCGCCGGCACCCGCAGATCGTCATCGCCACCGATGACATGTACGAGCACATCCTCTGGGCCGAGGAGCCGTTCGCCAATATCCTCAACGTCTGTCCGGATCTCGCACCGCGCACCATCGTACTGAACGGCGTATCCAAGGCCTATGCGATGACCGGCTGGCGCATCGGCTACGCCGGCGGCCCCACCGAGCTCATCAAGGCCATGACAAAGGTGCAGTCGCAGTCGACCTCCAACCCCGCCTCGATCTCGCAGGCGGCAGCGCAGGCCGCGCTCGACGGCGATCAGGGCTGCATTGCCGTCATGCTCGCGGCCTTCAAGGCCCGCCACGACTATCTGGTCGCCGCCCTGAACGCCCTGCCGGGTGTGACCTGCCTGCCCGGCGACGGCACCTTCTACGCCTTCGCCAACGTGCAGGGCGTGATCGATCGCCTGCCCGGCATCAACAACGACGTGGAGCTTGCCGAGCGGCTGATCACCGAGGCCGGCGTCGCCCTGGTACCGGGCTCGGCCTTCGGCGCGCCCGGCCATCTGCGGCTGTCGTTCGCGACCTCGCTGGAGATCTTGCAGGAGGCCGTCGCGCGGCTGCAGAGGTTTCTGGATGGGGCCGGAAAATAGGCTGGAACAGACCGGATCCGGCGCGCCGCGCGGTTGACGCCCCGGGGTGGCGTCAGTATGATCTGCGCCCTCAAGCCGAAGATATTCCCCGGTAGCTCAGTCGGTAGAGCGGGTGACTGTTAATCACTAGGTCGGCGGTTCGAGCCCGTCCCGGGGAGCCAAATTTCCCTCCCAGCATTAAAAGTACCCAGCACGTAGGGTGCGTCGGCGCAGCGACGCACCCTAACCGTGGCATGAACGGTGCGTCAGGCTGTGCCTCGACGCACCCTACGGGCTGCGGATGTCGTGACCGGCCCGCCGTTCAGGCCTTTTTGCGGGTGTCCGGCAGTTCGCGGGCGCGACTGTTGAGGTAGTCGCGAAAATCGTCCTTGAGCTCGGGGTGCTTCAGGGCGTATTCCACGGTCGCCATCAGATAGCCGAGTTTGCTGCCGCAGTCGTAGCGCATGCCCTTGAACTGATAGGCGATGACCTGCTCTTCCTCCAGCAGGCGGGCGATGGCGTCGGTCAGCTGGATCTCGCCACCGGCACCGCGTTCGGTCGTCTCCAGCAAATCAAAGATGCGCGGGGTGAGGATGTAACGCCCGACCACCGCGAGATTGGACGGCGCGTCGTCGGGCTTGGGCTTCTCGACGATGGCCTGGACGCGGCTGATGCGGTCGCCGAAGGGCTCGGCCTTGACGATGCCGTATTTGTCGGTATCGGCGTGCGGGATCTCCTCCACACCGAGCACACTGGTGCGGTGATCCTCGAACACCGACACCATCTGTTGCAGGCAATTCTGGTCGCCGCCATCGATCAGGTCGTCGGCGAGGATCACCGCGAAGGGCTCGTCGCCGACCACGGGTTTGGCGCACAACACCGCATGCCCGAGGCCGAGCGCCTCGGGCTGGCGCACGTAGACGCACGAAACCCCCGCCGGCACCACCTCCTGTACGATCTTGAGCAGTGTCTTCTTGCCGCGCTTTTCCAGCTCACTCTCCATTTCGTAGTTCTTGTCGAAATGGTCCTCGATGGCGCGCTTGCTGCTGCTGGTCACGAAGATCAGCTCCTCGCAACCGGCCGCAATGGCCTCCTCCGCCGCATATTGGATCAGTGGTTTGTCGACGATGGGCAGCATCTCCTTCGGATTCGCCTTGGTGGCGGGCAGGAAGCGGGTGCCCATGCCGGCGACCGGGAACACGGCCTTTTTAATTCTGCCTTTCATTTGGATTTGGCCTCGAATGGAATCACATTACCTGCCGGGGTTGTGGCCGGCGCCTGCATCTCGGGCACCAGCTCGCGAATCAGTTGCATGATCGCAGCTTCGTCGTGGGCCTGACAACCCTCCTCCAGGCGCCGTATGCGTCCGTCGAGCCATTCCCAGTCGACCGGCCGGCCCTGTGCCAGCAGGATCTTTTCATGGGCCGTGCCCGACAGCTCCTTTTCGTGAAACAGTTCCTCGAACAGCTTTTCGCCCGGCCGCAGACCGGTGAACACGATCTCGATGTCGCGCCCCGGTTCGCGCCCCGACAGGCGGATCATCTGTTCCGCCAGGTAGGTGATCTTCACCGGTGCACCCATGTCCAGTACGAAGATCTCGCCGCCCTGACCCATCGCCCCGGCCTGCAGGATCAGCTGGCAGGCCTCGGGGATGGTCATGAAATAGCGGATCATCTCCGGATGCGTCACCGTCACCGGACCACCGGCGCGGATCTGCTCACGGAACAGCGGTACCACGCTGCCCGCCGACCCCAGCACATTGCCGAAGCGCACGGTGATGAAGCGCGTCTGCGCACGGCGGTCCAGACTCTGGCAGAAGATTTCCGCCACCCGCTTGCTGGCACCCATCACGTTCGCGGGATTGACGGCCTTGTCGGTGGAGATCATCACGAAGGCGTCGACACCGTGCCGGTCGGCGGCCAGCGCCAGGGTACGCGTACCCAGTACATTGTTGCGCGCCGCCTGCCGGACCTGATGCTCCAGCATCGGCACATGCTTATAGGCCGCGGCATGGAAGATCACCTGCGGCCGGTGCTGTGCCAGCACCCGCTCGACCAGCACCGCGTCGGTCACATCACCCAGACAGACCTGCAGCGGCAGCTGCGGATAGGCCTTGCGCAGCTCACGCTCGATCTCGAACAGGCTGAACTCACTCTGCTCGAACAGTAGCAGAGATTCCGGCCCGATACGCGCCACCTGCCGGCACAATTCCGCACCGATCGAACCGCCGCCGCCAGTCACCAGCACGCGCTTGCCCTGCAATTTCGCGTGGATGCTCTGCCAGTCCAGCGTCACCGGTTCGCGACCCAGCAGATCGTCGATGCCGACCTCGCGCAGGGAGTCGACCGCGACCCGGCCGGCAACCAGGTCCTGGAAGCGCGGCACCGTGCGGAACGGCACGCCGGTCGGTTCGCACAGGTTGACGATGCGCTGCATGTCCACGCTGCGCGCCGACGGGATCGCCAGGATGATCATGTCGATCGCGTGATGCTCGACCAGATCCGGAATCTGCTCGCTCGTGCCCAGCACGCGCACGCCCTGGATGTCCATGCCGACCTTGTGCGGCTTGTCGTCGACGAAGCCCACGGGAATGAGCGAGCGTCCCGGGTCGCGGGCCATGTCGCGCACCAGCATGTCGCCTGCCCGACCCGCGCCGACGATGAGTACGCGCTGGCCTGCACCGATGTACAGACGCCGGTCCTTGATCCAGCGGTAGAGCAGCCGCGGAAAACCGAGCAGACCGGCCAGTAGGATCGCATACAACGGGTACACCGAACGCGGTACGCCCTCGAGCCGGGTGGCCACCAGCATGACTACCAGGATAGCAACCGCGCCGACGATGACGGCCTTGATGATACGGATCAGATCCGGCAGCGAGGCGAAGCGCCAGTGGCCGCGGTAGAGCTGGAAATACCAGAACGCCGCGGCCTGCACACCCATGACCAACGGCAGCCAGGCCACGGCCGGCTGGAAGAACGGGTCAGGGATCGCGCCGAGGTTGAAGCGCAGCCAGTATGCACCGAACCAGGCGAGCGGAATCATCGCGAGGTCGTGCAGGAAGACGATTGCAGGATTGCGCAGGCGTCGGCTGGTGAAGAGTCGTCTCATTGATCCCAAAAACCCCATTGGCCACGGAACCCACGGAACGACACGGACACAAGTCTATTGCAAAAACCCGATCCTGTAGGGTGCGTCGAGGCGCAGCCTGACGCACCATTCCGACACCCCGCCGGTGCGTCGCTTACGCCGACGCACCCTACAGGATCATTTCGGTTCGTGGGTTGCGTGGTTGAAAGGCCTTGTCCGTGTTGTCTCGTGTGCTTCCGTGGCGGAGTTGAGTTCTTCCGGTTTATTGCCCTGTGCGTCGTTCAATCTCATGCACCGTCAAGGCGGCAACCGCATAGCCGGCCAGCAGTGCCGCCAGAACCGCCCATTGCACGCCCGCGTCCGCATCGCGGATCGCCAGCGCGACCCCGGCGCTGGCCAGCATGATCGCATATTCGACCAGCACCGTCCGCCGGTGGCTCCAGCCAGACTGCACCAGGCGCTGGTAGTAATGGCTGCGGTGGGCCCGCCACACCGCTTCGCCACGCAGCGCACGCCGCAGCAGTGTCACGGTCGCATCCACCACGAAGGGCGAGAACACCACCAGTGTCAGCCACACCGGAGCGACCCCGCGCCGGCTACCCCAGACCGCGAAGGCCGCCGCGAGGAAGCCCAGTGTCGTCGATCCCGAATCGCCCATAAAAATCCGCGCCGGGGGGAAATTAAACCACAAAAAACCCGCCGCCACCGCGCAGACGGTCAAGGAAGCCGCCGTGAACAGGCCATCGCCCTGCCCCCAGCCCAGCAGCGCCAGGGTCCCGAAGCCGATCACGGCCATGCCGGCGGCAAAACCGTCCATGCCGTCCATGAAATTATAGAGGTTGGTCAGCCAGAGCGTCATGACCACCGTCAACAGCGTAAGCCCCAGGCCAGACGCAAGCGCCCATCCGGGCAGGATCTCGCCCTGGATGATAAAGCCACCACGGATCAGCAGCAGCGCCGCCCCGAGCTGTACCAGCAGCCGCAGCCACTGAGAGAGGCCGTAGCGGTCGTCCAGGATGGAGATGCCGGCGACGACGATGGCGCCGGACAGGATCTGCACCGGGAGGCCTTCGGTCTGCGGCAACCACAGGGAGACCACCCAGCCGACCAGCAGCGCCACGCAGATCGCCAGACCGCCGGTGCGCGGCGTCGGGGTGGCGTGCAGGGAACGCTCGTTGGGCTGGTCCAGCAGGCGGATGGGCGCGCCCGGCCTGGCGAGCCAGCCAGTCAAGGCCAGGGACGCAAGGCCTACGATTATCAAGATAACGGCAGTCAGCAGCATTCAAGTGGCCTGATATGACAACATGATTTCGAAGTGTTAGCGCGCGACACCGTTGTCACGATATACGGACAAACTTGTCCGAGCGCAGACTCTGGAACCGACAGTGTGGCCGGAAATCCAATGCCGGATCTGCTCGTACCGATCGGTAACATGCGGAATACTCAGACCTAGTTCTGACCCTCACACTTCCCGGCGGGTAAGTCCGGTACGGCAGATTTACGGTACAGTTTCAAAGTGGCGGCAACAATCTTCCCATCGGAGAAATGTTCGATGACGCGGCGCCGTCCCAGGGCGCCCATTCTCCGTCGGGTCTCGGGCTCTCGGATCAGCCGGTGAACCGCATCGGCCAATGCGGCCGCGTCCTTCACGGGCACGAGCAGGCCGGTATCCCCGTTCGCCACCGCATCACGGCATCCGGTGGTATCCGTCGTGACGATGGCTCGGCCGCACGCGGCCGCCTCGAGCAGCACCTTCGGCAGCCCTTCCCGGTACGATGGTAGGCAGACAATGTGCGCCTGCGCATACACAGCCGGCATATCGTCGCGCGCCCCCCACCACTCGATCAGATTTTGTTGTTGCCACTCGATCAATTGCGCCATGGGAACCGCCGCCGGGTTCTCTGGATCCGGTGCGCCGACGAGCACGAAGCGTGCCTCGCTTCCCACGGCTTTCAACCGTCCCGCCATCTCGACGAACTCGCCCACTCCTTTGTCCCACAGCATCCGCGCGGGTAGCAGGACCAGTGGTGGTCCTTCCGGTTCCGGTGTGGGAGCGAACAGGTCAGTGTCGACGCCTGAACCACGGATCAAATGGATGCCACGCACGCCCCAGCGTGCCATCAGCGCGGCATCATCCTGGTTCTGGACGATAGCATCGGTGGAGACCAGGAGCACACGCATAGCCGTGGACACCAGCGACCTCAAGAGGCGTGCGTTGCGACTGATCGAGGTGAAGACCCAACCCATGCCGGCAAAGGCATTGAGCACCTGCGGTACACCCGACAAGCGTGCGGCGAGCGAACCATAGAGAATTGGCTTCATCGCCACATGGTGCACGATGTCCGGACGCTCGCGGCGGTAAATCCCCACGAGACGTGCAACGGCCGCGAGTTCACGGAACAGGTGCCAGCCGCGCCGAGACATCTCGAAGGAAATGAGCCGCAGGCCGGCGTGGCGGATGACATCACCGTGCTCGCGGACGCGCGTGATCACAACCACCTCAAAGCCTTCCTTCGCCGCAGCGACCGCAAGCGGTAGACGGTGCGAACAGAAATACCAGTCCTCGGTGACAAAGAACAGCAGCTTGGGCCGCATACCGCTCATCGTTGTGCCTCGAGCCAAGCCTGGAACATGAGCACGTCCCAAAGATAGTACGACCAGTTGCGTCGGCCACTCAGATGTTCCGACCACTTCTCACGGATAATCTCTGTCGCGAAATAGCCCTCCGCCTCGAGGCGCTGCGCGTCGAGAAGAGATTCCGCCCAATCACGCAGCGGCCCACAAAGCCAGCTGTCGAGCGGGATGCCGAAGCCCATCTTGGGACGCTCGATCAGTTCCTTAGGCACGTACTGGTAGAGGACCTGACGCAACAGCCACTTCCCCTGCCCTTCGCGGATCTTCATCGACAACGGCAGTGACCAGGCGAATTCGACCAGGCTGTGATCGAGCAGCGGCACGCGGGTTTCGAGAGAGACAGCCATCGCCGCCCGATCGACCTTAGTGAGGATGTCGTCGGGCAGATAGCTCACCTGGTCCAGGTACATCATACGATGTTCAAAATCTGCGAGTCCTGCCAGTGATCCGAACTGGGTCAGCGCCGTCGGCGGCTCAATGGCGCCCAGTACGACCTCGGCAGGCCGCTTCCAGTGCGATACAAGCCCGTGGTAGACCTCCTCGGGGGTACGCACGGCGAGAATCTCGGAGAGCTTGTGCAGCTTGTCGCCCGGCTTGGCGTAACGCCAGTTCGCCGGCAGAAATCGTGCAAACGCCTTGAATACCTGATCCCAGGCGACGGGCGGCAGTACCGTCAGTGCCTTCGCCAGCGCCGCGCGCATCGGCAGCGGCCAGCGGCCGACGCGGCTCCAAATCTCAGTGGCCCAGAAGTAGCGGTTATAGCCGCCGAAGAGTTCGTCGCCACCGTCGCCCGACAGACTGACCGTCACTTTCTGCCGCGCGAGCTGCGATACCAGATAGGTGGGAATTTGCGAGGAGTCGGCAAACGGCTCGTCATACAGCGTCGGCAGAAGCTCGATGACCGACAGCGATTGTACCGGTGTCACATACAACTCGGTATGATCGGTGCCGAGATGGGCCGCAACCGCCTGGGCGTGCTTCGCCTCGTTGTAGCCTTCCGATTCGAAGCCGATGGTGAAAGACTGCACCGGTCGCGTGGACTGCGCCTGCATCAGCGCGACGATGGTGGACGAGTCGACGCCGCCCGACAGGAACACACCGAGCGGAACGTCCGCCAGCATCTGCCGCGCCAACACCTCGCGCAGTAGGCCGTCGAGCCGTTCGCGCGCCTCGTCATCGGAGCCTTGGAAAGGGTTGCTCTGGCCATTGAGCGCCGCAGCACGCACGGACCAATAGACCTGAATCCGAGGTTCCCTGTCCTGTGTCTCAAGTTCCAGCCAGGTTCCGGGAGACAGCTTGTGGATCCCGGTATAGATCGAGTATGGCGCGGGTACACAGTTATGACGCATGAACAGTGCCAGTACGTTGCGGTCTACCTCAGCGCAGAACGCTGGGTGCGCGCGAAGCGCCTTCAGCTCGGAGCCGAACAGAAAGGTATCGCCCTGCCAGCCATAGTACAGCGGTTTTTCACCGAGCCGGTCGCGTGCGAGTGACAGGCTGCGTCTTTCCCGATCCCACAGCGCGAACGCGAACATGCCTGCGCATTGCTTCAGTGTGCGTTCCATACCCCATGCCGCGATGGCCTCCAGCAGCGTCTCGGTATCAGAATGACCACGCCACGCGACCGGCATCGTGGCGTCGAGCGATTGCCGCAACGTCAGGTGGTTGTATATCTCACCATTGAAAACGATGACGAAGCGCCCGTTGGCGGAGATCATTGGCTGATGTCCGGCCGGTGAGAGATCAAGCACCGCGAGCCGGCGGTGGGCCAGCGCGATACCCACATTCAGGTCTGTCCAGACGCCCGCGTCGTCCGGACCACGATGTGCAATCGTGCTCGCCATCGCTGTGGCGAGCGCCGATGCCTCGGATGCAAGGCCGCTGGGGCGGTAGAAGCCGGCGAGTCCGCACATGCTAACGGGATCCCTCGACGGACATGCCCTGAGTGAGGCGGTGGTTCAGGTCGTTCCAGGACGCCAACGTCGGCGCATCGGCTGGTGTGGCCCGGCGGCGGATCACCACCTGCCCTGTCCCCGTCGCCAGCGCTGCCAGATCCCGCAGCGCCGCCGCACCATGAGTCAGCCCGCCGCGCAAGGCATGTCGCGTATCAACGGACGCCACACTGCGCAGGTAGTGGTAACGCCCTACCAGCGTCTTGCGTACGGACAACCCGGGGTAGCGGTAACCGAGCAGGACATCAGGCAGGCCGGCGAATCGGCTGGTTCTATACGTTTTGTACAGCAGCACCTGATCCTGCGCCTTGGTCGCGGCTTCGTCGTAAGGATTTTGCCTGAACCAGTCGGTACGTCCCATCCAGGTCGGATGCGGCATCGGAAATCCCTGCCAGGGCCGGCTGCAGATGGCTTCGTGCGAGAGGCCGGCAGGCAATACGCCAAGAACCCCGTCTTCGGCATCCACCAGCAATGCGGAGGTCGCGAGCAGATCGACTTGTGGCTGCCTGTTCAGGTAATCGAGCTGTCGGCTGAGGCGTTCGGGAAACGCCACATCGTCCGCATCGATACGCGCAATGTACATTCCATGTGCCTGGGCTATCCCCTGGTTCAAGCGCGCCGGCAATCCGCGACGGGTGCCGTCGCGCATCAGCCGGATGCGCGGGTCCGAGAGCGCTGCCACGACGGCAGCTCCGTCGTCGGTCGAGCCATCGTCGAAGAGCAGCAACTCCCAGTGCGGGAAATTTTGCAACTGCAACGACCGCAGGGCACGCCCCAGCGTCGCACCGGCGTTGAAGAACGACATGACGACACTGACGACGGGGTGATTCGCAGCATGCATCTCAGCTTTCCCGGTAGAAGAGCCTGCCGGGCAGACCGGTGGCGCGGTAGGTGCGTTCGCCGGTCAGTCGCCAGTAGGTCTCGTAGACCAGTCGCCGCGCGGCACGCGGCCCGCGCTCCGGCCCGAACATCAGGCGCGCCGTACCCACGAGCAGGTTGCGCAGTGGCATCCAGCGACGGACGTCTTCATGCGTCCGTACCAGTGTGGTCATGCTGCCCTGGAGGTCGGGGCAATCCGCAGTGGGCGCCGTCGCCAATTTCACCGGGTGGGTATGCCGCACCGCCTCCATGACCGCGCCAAGGCGCTGCTCATAGGTGTGCTCCGCGCACGTCCGCGCGTGGCCGGCCTCCGCGATGGCATCCCGTTCGTCGGGGTGGGATAGGAAGTGCCGGATTCTGTCCGCCAGCGAATCCAGGTCGCGAAACAGCACGAGTTCGTGCCCCGGGCGATAGTAGTCCGCGAGCCGATCGGCGTCTTCGGTCAGGAGAAAACCGCCCAGACCCGGCACCTCGAAGGTGCGCGCCTTGATCTGGCGGCTGCGGCCGATCCTGCCGCCAGCGAAGATCAGCCCCGAATCGGCGAAATTCAGGCTAATGACCGAATCCTGGATCACCTCCTTGACGCGCTCGCCCGACAGCGGACCCGAGGGCCACCCCTGACCAAAGCAGAGCACATCGATACCACTGCGCCTCAGACCCTCGATCCAGCGGCGACGGTTGCCGTAGGCCGTCCCAACGAACGACACCGGGATGCCGCAGTCCCGCGCCGGCTTGGGCGGCGCCAGATCCGCGGTACTCGCCGCCCACTGCGTGACGATCACTCTGCCTTGTCCCGCCGCATGAGCGGCAGCGGCAACTTCCGGATAGGTCGTGCAGTGGAGATCGACGTGAGGCAGCAGGAATCGTGATGACTCGCGGAATTTCCAGGAATCGTCCGGGGCCCAATCGACGACGAATGCGTTGCACCGTGCACGGATGGCGTCTAGTGTCTCGATCCAGATTTCGTAATTCATGAACACGAAGAACACGACATCGGGCCGCAGCTCCGCGACCTTCGCCAGCAGCTGCAGATTGAGATCCGCAAAGGACTGGTACGCACCCTTGTCCCAGGACTCGAAGAACAAAACCTCATGCCCCAACGCTCGCAGCGCTGGCAGCATATTGCCGTACTCGTAGCCGGTCCCACGTCGCACATCGCCGTAGTTGTGCTCGCCGCAGACGAACAGTATCTTCATGTAGGTTCAGTGCATCGGCTTGCGCGGACGTGGTATCCGACCGTGAACCGCTTCTCGTCATCGTACTTATCGAGCGCCCAGCCGAGCAGAGGCATGAGTACGCCGAGCACGGGCAGCAATACCAGCCAGAGCGGAAACCAGATGATCCGGATGCCAAGTGGCGCGCTGAGTGCCCACGGCGCCGTCATCCGGACGAACCGTAGCGCCTCCTGTCCAAAGAATCGATAGCTGCCGCCGTTGGGTTCGATTCGGATCATATCGAACCCGGATTCTCCTAGAAATCGTTGATACCAATAGGATGTGAAGCCGCCGTAGTAATGATACGGCTCCTGGTGGATACCCGAACCGAGCGGCGCCGTCAGCAGCAGCGTTCCACCGGGTTTCAGAATACGCGCGAACTCCGCGACCACATGATCCGGGTGCGGGACGTGCTCGATCATTTCGGTGCACAGAACAACATCGAAACTGCACGGTTCGACCGGGATGGCGGCCGCATCGCAGACATAGTCGATGCCGCCATACCCGCCGCTGCGCAGCTGCTCGCCCTGCAGCGCCTTGAAATCCTGTGCCCGGTATTCGCAGTGCGCGAACAGCGGCCGGTACGGGCAAGACCCGGCACCCACGTCGAGGACCCGGCTTCCCGCCGGGATGCCGGCAGCTTGTGCGGCGATCCAGCGATCACGGTCGACCTGGTTGAAGGCAAACACGGCACTCGATCGGATCTTGTCTCGCAGCCACTGAATCATGCACGTTTCTCAAAAATGAACAGGCCGCACCCGTACTCGAGCGTCGGGTTATCGGAGACTGGCCGATTTTCCTGAAACTCACCAGCATCGTCGACGAAGGAGAATTCTACCAGGTCGCAAGCGCCGAACCAGTTAACGACGGTGCCCGGTGCGAACACCCGGTGGGCGTTGAAACAGACCCGTTCCCTGCCGATTGGCACCGAGATGTAGATGTATCCGCCGGGCTGCGTGACGCGTTCGAGTTCCAGGGCGCCGCGGCGGCTGCCGTCGGCGTCGAGCGGATCGCCATACCGACCCAGTCCGATGTGTTCGAGCACATGGAGACTCGAAACGGAATCGAGTGCACCATTTCGAAACGGCAAGCGGGTGATGCTGCCGGCGACCGGGTAGAAGCCGGTCAGCGACACGCGGATCGGACGGTAATCGAGGAATACCGTAGGAACCATACCGCTGAGCACGCCCATAGTCAGCACACTGGAGCCGACATCGACATGTGTTGCCGGCGATCTGGCAGTTAGACGCCGGGCCAACCAGGCCCCCTGATGGAAATAGTGCGGATCGAACGGCGTACGCGCGACGGCATCCAAGAGGCAGGGATAGCTATCCCGCAAACGCACGTAAGTACGCCCGTCCATGCGGCGATATTCTCGCAGCTGGCGCACGTATCGCGGTAGATTGGCCACAGCGGTGAACGGACGCGTGGTCTGAAACGCGGAAATCCAATGCTTCATCAGAGGCGGAATCATTGCATCGATCTCCCGGCGCCGGTCGTTTGCCGGCGCGTCGCGATCATGGCCAGCAGCTGCGCGAGGCCGACGCAGGTGACGAACCCGAGAAACGGGTAGCGATAGCGGTTGAGTGCACCGATATGGGGGGTCGCCATACCGTACATCACAATGACGATCGCTGCGATCGACAGCGGCGCAGCTATCGAGATCGACAAAAATCGGCCGAACATCGCCCATAGCAATGCGACCAACGCCACGTAGACGAACAGCATATCGACCTGAACCAGGTTGCGGAACACCGAACTTCGAGCCGCGTTGAAAGCCCCCCAGTCCAGGGGGAAAGGCGCCAGAAATCCCAGCTGTACCGCACGTGGCAGGTACGCCAGGAAATCGGCCGCACCTTCGAAACGCCGGTCCCACTCGACCAGAAGGTCGCGGGACGTCGCATTCGGGCTGTCGGCAATACCTGCAAAGTAGAGTCGCTGATACGCAATCACGAAAAGCCGCTCGTCGAGCCAACCCGGCAGCCATTGCGACGCCACCCATTCCGGATACCGTTCGCGCATATCCGTTTGGCTCAGAGTTTCGATGGTCAGGTCGGACGCCGCAGACTTCGTGGCCACGTTCGCACCCAGCAACGACAGATTTGCGACCACGACGAGTGCCACCGCACCGAATGCCGACCTTCTCTGCCCAGACACCCCGGCGTTGCGTTCACGCGCGCGATACAGACCGAGCAAAATCATAACGCCCGTCGAGGCGACGAGCAGAATGTCGACAAGGTACGGTCGCATCAACGCGACCAGCGCGATGCCGAGGAACATGGCCGACAGGGCCAGCAGGATCCTGGAGTGGCGCTGTATGCCGCCGCGGCTGAGCAGGAGGTACAGCCCGAGAAAATACAGCAGCGCACCCGCCATCACGAAGCTGTCCTTGTTCGGCTGGGAGAACCAGGCCATCTGGTAGGGGGCGAGAATGACGGGGATCACCGCGTATTTCGCGAGTGCGCGCCCCGCGATCCGCTCCGCGAACACCCAAAGCACCGCCGCGGACACACCGTGCAGGACGGCGTTCAGCAACGCGAAGATCTGCGGCGACGGCCCGAACCAGTAATAGACCAAAGCGCCGATGCCCGCAATGCCCTGACCGTCGGGACGCACCTTCCAGGCGGCCAAGCCGTCGCCGTGTATTGCATCCGCCGTCCGCAGCGCCAGTTGATGGTAGTACTGCGGGTCGCCGCCGATGAGTCCCTCCGCATTGGACAGTCCCAGGGCAGGTAGAAACCAGATCTGCGCGAGATAGAAGACCGCGTACGCATAGAGGAATGAGAATACACCAGCGCGCAGTGCCGGGGCGTAGGCCAATGCGTCGCCACGCGCGCTTCCCGTCATGGTCAGCATAGGCGGCGGTCTCCCGCAACGTGGCACGAAGGTTTCCACCACGCACTGGCAATGGCGGTGTCTCGCATGATATGAAGCAGCCTTGCGAAAAAGTCCTGTTTCACACCGGTTGTCCGCGGCGTGGTCTGGGGGTGATGCGGATGCTGTCATCCTCGACCTGGATCTCGGTCTCAGGGCGGAAGCGATGAACAAACCGCATCAGATCCTCGATACTCGGATAGTCTGGCAAAGTTCCGAAACAATGGGCGTCGTCGATGAGAATTACATGACCCAGGTCGGGTGCCGACAGGATGTGTTCGAGCTCCTTGTAGATCGGCGTATCGCTCTCGCCCTTCGCAGTCTCTCCTCCGGAATAATGCCCATCGAGCCAGAACAGCGCGGGCTGATGGATGTCTTTCACCAACGCACCGATATGCTCACCGCTATCACCGCATATCAGGTGTACGTTCCGGTCCGATCGGAAGCGTTTCTTCGCCCCCTCGTACAGATCGCGGCTGAGCTCGATCGAGTAGACCCGCTCGAACCACGGCTTGACCGCCTCAACGGTGTCGCCGTAATAGGTGCCGGATTCGACGAATACCTTCAACCCGAATTGCTCAGCGTAGGCACGCATGGCCCGATGCTTGACCGGTGCGGGGGGTGGCGCCGGGCGCCCATTTGCCTCCCAGGACTTGAGCTGCCGCTTCTGCAGCATCCTGTTGACGATATTTCGAGCCGGACGGTAGAGCGGTGTCCGCTTGATTAGGTTCTTGAACGACTGGCTCATGCCAGTAATCTCCTGACGTTCCTGCAAGGCAGGGCCATGAATCTCCTGCCAGGAGATCGGCCCCGGGGAGGGCGGGTCATGCGATCCGCCGGCGCAACACCCGCAGGGTCAGCAGGTGCACGAAGGACGCATTATACATACGGAAAAAGGGTCGGAAGTCCTGCATGAAGTAGGTCATCAGATAGAGTGCCACGAAATAGGACAATACCGTGGCAGATGCGGCCCCGAAAGCGCCATAGACGGGTATCAGGGCAAAGTTGAACAGGATGTTCAACACGGCTCCAGCCAGATTCAGCCACGCCTCCCTGCCCTGCAGGTTCTCGGCCAGCACCCACCGCTGCCGGACGAATCCTCCGAATACCAGGACGCCAGCCCAGATGTGCAAGGCGAGGACCGGCCCTGCCTCTACGAATGCCTCCCCGAATATCCACTCGATCAAGGGCGCCGATACCAGGGAAACCACAACGGCCAGACCGACCGACAGCAGCGTCATCAGATCATAAAGATCCTGAAGACGGCTGTAATACAGATCCATCCCCACCTTCCGTGCATTCACGATGGCCGGAAAAACCGATGTCGTGATAACCGCTGGGATAAAATACCAGGTCTCCGACAGCTTGACGGCAGCGGCATAGATCCCCACCTCGTGCTCACCCACCATGAGCTTGAGCATGACCTGATCGACCTTCAGATAGATCGTAATGAATATCCCGCTGAAAATGATCGGCCATGAGGCCTGCAGCAGCCGTTTTGCCTCACCGAAATCGAAGCGCCAGTCCGATATCGCACCACCGAACCGGCGATAAGCCCAGACCAATCCGACGTAGAGAAGCACACTATCCAGAGTCAACGCGACGGCAAACCACACCAGCGGCACCTCGAGCTCCACAAGCGCGATACGCAGGAGCAGCGACAAAGTCGACTGTACCAGCTGGACATAGACGACATACTTGGATCTGACCTGAGCCGCGAAGTGGCTTTCGATCCCACCCAATGACTGTAAGAGCAGCGTGATCGAAATGATCCAGATGAGCAGACGTTCTTCAGTGTCACCCCCGATCAGCAATAGAAGAACGGATATGACCACGATTGCCGCGACACTGCCGGCCAGCCGCAGGCCTGCGGCCGTCCCCAGAAAAACCGCCTGCGAAGACGGCTGCCGCACGAGTTCCCGCAGCAGCAACTGGTCGACACCCAATGCCGCGACGGTTGCAAAAAGCCCCACAAAACTCAGCGCATAATTTAGAAGACCGAAATCCTCAGGACCGAGGTAGCGGGCGACGTATAGCCACCCCACCAGGCCGACTGCCATCCGGAACAGCCGCTCCAAGGCCAACCAGGACGTGTTGGAAACATATTCGCGCAGACGACTCATGGATGGCGTAATCCCTGCCGGTGGCGAGTCACGTCATGTACCTGGCATACGCCGGTTCCCACCGATACCGGGCTTCATCCATTCGTTCATAACCCCGCAATATCCATGAGAAGTGCCCAGCGAGCCTCCCGGGTGACACGCCCGCCCATGCCAGACCGCAGCAGTGCCGCGTCCCGTCAACGAAGACACCGTCCACCCCCCACGCCGGCCGATCATGGCGCGGGCAGCCCTGGACGCAGCGTGTACTTGCGGAAATAGCGCGCCATGCTCACGGCATGCCATCCCATGTGCCGTAGATTGCGGTGGCTGGCACGGCGCGCGTCGTGCACCACCTGCACTGCCGGGCACAGCGTCACCCGCTGCCCCGATCGCCACAGCCGCGCACACAGATCCACGTCCTCGTAATAGAGGAAGAAGCCCTCGTCGAAGCCGCCGATGGCCGCGTAGTCCGTGCTACGGATCAGCATGAACATGCCCGCCACCCAGGGCGCCGTCCGGGGCGGATCACCGAGCGCGTACTGCAGATGGCCGTCGTAACGCCCGAACGCCTTCAGCATCAGATCAGTCGGGGACGGAAACTGCCGCGCACTGCACTCCATCGTGCCAGTCGGATTCACCGCCGCGGGGGCGCACAGCGCGATCCGCTCGTCCTCCAGGCAGGCAAGCAGCGTGGGAAAGGGATTGCCTTCCAGCCGCACATCGGGATTGAGTACCAGAAAGAACGGCGTCCGCGCGGCGCGAAAGGCCGCATTGTGGTTCGTACCGAAGCCCTTCGGCCGTGGATTGTCGATCACCGTCAGACGCTCCGGCTGCGCGAAGGCGATGTCCGGCTCGGGGATGTTGCGGGTAAGGACGACAGCGGAGACCTCGGGGCAGGCGGCAAGATCCTCGAGCAGTCCCGGCAGCAGCGCGCCGTGCCCATGGCTGATAATGGAGACGGTGACGAGCCCCATGAACCTCAGGACCGCTCAAAGATGCCGTACAGGCAGTATTGCGGCGGCCAGGAGGCCAGCCACCGGCTTTTCATGAGTGTGTGGAAGACATCGCCGCAGGAGAACCCGGACGCGCCCACCACGCCATCGAAACTACCGTTGGGGAATAGCAGACAGTCGGCCTCCATCAGCCGGCGATACAGGAGGCCAAGGCGGCTGCGGAGGTATTCAAAATAGTTGGCATGGTCGGTCACGCAGAGAACTCGCCAAACGATATGTGGCGATACCGACAAGAAGCACGCTGAACCCCGGTGTCAAACACCCTACACACCGGCACGGTCATTTCGAAAACAAAACTCTCCAAAACGCTACCTGTGTTCATACCAGACCCAGAACTTTTAACAAATGGTCCCTGCTCAGTCGCCTCGACGGGATCAGACGCTTGTCCAGCACCCGCCAGATATCACGGACAGACGCACGGCGCTGCGCCTGTACTCCACGCCGCTTCCGCCAGGCTGATGGGATGCCCTTGAGCGCATCCCGCTTGGCCCGCAGCATCACCGCGCCCTGCCCGTGGAGCGTAAAGTGTATCAAAGTAACCACATTCAGAAGCAGGTGCACGGGCAGAAGGATCCAGAACAGCGTCCCCGGCATATTCTTCACGAACGCCCAGACCAGATTTCGGTGCCCATAATAGACGGCGAAATCGCTGTGCTGTCCGCCGCTGCAGGCCGAACCGACATGATACACGACGGCATCCGCGACATACATGGACTTGTAACCGGCAAGACGCAGCCGAAAACCCAGGTCCACGTCTTCGACGTAACAAAAATAGTCCTCGTCGAACCCCCCCACTTCCAGAAGCGCATCCCGTCGATACAAGGCGGCCCCGGCGCAGGGCGAGAATATCTCCCCATCGACGTCGTCCGCCTCGGAATGAGGCCGCCCATGTCCGTCGCGCCAGATCAGGCCGGAGAAATGGTAGACATCGCCGATGCCATCCAGCGTATTCTCGGTGCCATGTACCATCTGCCGGGAGCCGAAGGCGGCGACGTCGGGGTGGGTACGTGCCGCATGTAGCAGATTCTCCAACCAGTCCCTGTCAGGAAATGCGTCGGGATTGAGCAACGCGACGAAGTCCGTGTCACACTCCTTCAGCGCGAGGTTGTTGGCCCGCGCGAACCCGAGGTTAGCGCCGACGAATTGTACATCCACCTCGGCTGTATCCCGGATCCGATCCGCAGAGCCATCCGTACTGCCGTTGTCCATTATCAGGATCCGCCGGGGAGACCTGGACTGCCGAAGCAGATGTCTCAGGCACTGATCCAGAAGATCACCACCGTTCCAGTTGACAATGACAACAGTAACCGACGCTTCTGTCATCATCCGCACTCCCTTGCAATGAACCGCACCGCATCCACCAGACGGGGCACAACCGCGTGATCCGGCGCCCGCATTCCAGCGGCATCAGCTGCCGGATCAAATAGAATATTGCAGCCGACACCTGCCGCCCTACCGGCCTGAATGTCCGTATGACTATCGCCTATCAGCAAGGATGCCCCGAGGTCCAGCCCGTACTCTTCGGCGGCCTGGAGTATCATCCCCGGGGCGCGTAGCCATGATCTGCATTGATCACGCCGCCCCGGACGACAAATACTGCCGGTCGCTTCGATATCACAAATACCATTGAAGGTTGGAGCCTCCTCAAAACCCCGGGCCGGTTCAGAGCAATCGAATGTAACCCTCCGAATTCTAGACGTATCTGAGATGTGGCCATATCATTCTCGCTAAGAACACTACGTGCATCATGCGCAGGCTACGATAATACTCTGACCGCACGCGATGTCTCTTAACAGTGGCGTGCGCTCGACAAGCGGCTCAACTATCCGTAGAGCTTTGGCGATTGGGTCTGGGCAGAAGAATGGTACCAAATTTAGAGGACGACAACTGCGAACAGTTAAGCCCGCCGTGGCTAACCAGCTGCAGATTAAGCCAGGACAGAAGGAGCGTTCTTCATGTTCGATGTGGTAACGTGAAAAGCGCTCTAGCAACTTAAGGACAGGGTTATTACCGTTTGGCTCAAGCACGACTACCGTACCCCTAAACAGGGATAGTCCGGCCAAGGCGCAGGCCGGATCGGGAAGATGATGGAGCACGCCTCGGATCACGATACAGTCGAAGCGGCCAGGGATCAGGTATTCACTGAGTGCGTAAATATTACCCACTTCAAAACTCACGATGTTGGACACGCCGAGAGATTGAGCACGGGCCCGCGCAGCCTCGATAGCTTCGGCAGCAGGATCGACGCCGACAATCTTGCGTACCCCTAAGGCCGGAAACTCAATTGTATAGGCGCCATCACCGCAGCCTAGATCAAGTACGGAGCTTCCGCGAAAGTCGAAAGACTCGGCAATACTGCGAGTGATTCTCGCATTGGCGAGGCGGGCTGAGAGGCGGTTTCCAGTATAGGCATAACGCCCGCTTTCACGCACGTCATTCTCAAATTGTCGTACGTTCTGCTTTACGGAACCAGGATGAATTTTTGTCATATTCTTAGGATCCAAGAAAACATGTAGTTAGCCTCGCTTGATGCCAACGGCAAACATGTTGCCGACATTCAGGGCAAAGTTCTGTTCGCCAAGTCCGAAGCGTTCAAGTAGACCGACAATGCAACGTTTGCCTGAAGCTGGCAGCGGAGCGAGACGGAGCCAGTAACGCAGGGGATACGCATTTCGGATTGTAGAAACCTTAATTCGCTCGAAACCAGTTCGCTGAAGTAGTTCGCGGAGAGCATTAGAGCTGAAGAGTTGGAGGTGCTCAACATCTATGATTGGTGAATGTAAGCCAAGCAGCCGATTGAGTGGAGCCCGCCAGTTGTGCACCGCAACCGCAATGGCTCCACCAGGCTCTAGAAGGCTGTGAGCGATACCAACGAAATCACCTGGATCACGCAGGTGTTCAAGCGTCATGAAGGAGCAGATAAGGGACGGGTTCTCTCCGTTTAGCATGGATGCCGAAAACATTCCCTCCCTTAACAGGGGTCGCACGGCCGGCCGAGCAGCATCGATAGCTGCCCGTGACGGCTCGATGCCAATCACCGGTTTGAACCCCTGGCCTTGCAGGAAAGGAAGGAGCGGCCCACTGCCGGCGCCCACATCAACCGCCGCGTTACGGCCTATTAGTCCCTTCAAATGCACTTTGAGAGCATCAGCGTATGTTTTGGCAGCAGCCAACGCTTCGAGGCCTGAATCAAATCCAGCACCAGTATACGCTGTGTTCAAAAACTCTTCGGCAGGAGGTGACGGTGCGTACACCAGATCGCAGTTGGTGCAGCGCACAAGGCGAAGACACATGAACTCTGGAGGCTTTCGCGATGCGTAAGTCAAAATCCCAACCCGCCCTGGATCAATCCGCTCATCAGCAAAAGGCAAGTAATTGCGACTGTTGCAGACAGGACATGCGCGCTCGACTGTCATGTTTGCCTCCGCAACTCGGCAGGTTGGATTTCGCCACGAATGATTAGGCTGCGGCGAATGAAAGCTGGCCGCGCCTTTGTTTCCTCGAAAATTTTACCAATGTATTCCCCTAGCAGCCCTATCCCGAGCAAAGTCAATGAACCAAATGCCATAATTAATAACGAGAGGAATGTAATACCTTTCGGCACATTATCGGCATCAAAAAGCCGCATGAGTATCATAAAAATTGCTAGCAAAATGGTGGCGAATGTTGCGACTCCACCCGCAGCTGTAAGTAAGTGAAGTGGCATGCGAGAGAATGAAAATATGCCTTTCTTAGCCCAGCCAATATTTTTGATCCAATTGTTCGTGCTGACACCGAACATGCGTTCGGGCCTGACATAATCAACTCCCTCTTGGTGGAAACCTACGTAGGCGCGCAGTCCACGTAGGAACGAGTCTCGCTCCTCGCACTGAAGTAACCAATATACGACGCTGCGATCTATCAGAGAAAAGTCCCCTGCATTCTTTGGTACTGGGACTTCACTCATGGCCGCAAAAACGCGATAAAAAGCCCTGTAACAGGCTTCGAGCAGTACGGGCATCTCACGCTTAACACGCCGACCATAGACGACGTCTGCCCCTGCACGCCAACGTTCTACGAACGCTTCAATGAGTTCCGGCGGGTCTTGCAGATCTCCATCCATGAGCACCACTGCCTCCTTACTGGCAAGATCCATCCCGCTACGAAAAGCAGCTTGAGAACCGAAGTTGCGTGAGTGGGTAATGCCAATTACATGAGGATCGCGCGCACTAATCTCCCTTATTACCTCTGCAGAATCATCCGGCGAGCTGTCATTGACAAAGATGAGTTCATAATCTAGGCCCAACTTTTGGAATGTCGCCGCCAGCCGTTCATGCATGATAGGAATAGCCCGACCATCATGATAACAAGCAACCACGACAGAAATAGAGTTTTTTTCCTTTCGAGGCTGAGTGCGCTTGGTCAGTCGTTTAAAATCTGTATTAACGAGATAAGACCGCCACCAATTCTGGGTTTTCTGAAGACCATCGGTAAAGTTGGTTTTTGAAGACCAACCCAGTAGGCGCTTCGCCTTGTTAGTGTCGGCATACCAATTATTGGTATCCCATGCTCGGCCTGCAGCAGGATTGAAGCGTGGTTCGGCAGTAAGTCCGAAATATTTGATAGCCAAATTGGCAAGCTCCCTAAGGGTAGTTGGCGAGCCACTGCCGATGTTGATAGACTCACCCGCGAGTTCAGGGCTCATCCTCAATGCAGCGTCGGCAAAGGCTTCCACTACGTCGTCGACGTACACGAAGTCTCGGCTCACCTCGGGGCGAGCCAGAACTGGCCATTCGCCCCTGAGGCTAGCTTCGCACAGCGCTGGAATTAGACGTGAGCTATCTTCGAACGGACCATATACTGCGTAAAGACGCAGGTTCGTAACAGGAACACCGCGCACCTTGCCATAATATGTAATAGCGGCACTAGCTGCCACTTTGCTAACGGCATAGTGGCTGTTAGGCACGAGTGCTGCATCTTCAGGAGGGGCTGCCGAGTTAAGGCCATATTCTGACGAACTACCTGCATGAACGAATGCAGCCAATCCCAGCCTTTCGATCTCCTCCATCAAGCGAATAAAACTAAGGTAGTTTGTTGCATGGACCCGCGTATAGTCCTGCTCGAAGGAGTATGCCCCAAAGGATGAACAGTCAAATATCGTCCGTGGCCCAACACGATATAGCACTGATCGAACGCTGACCGGGTCCTCTAAATTCAGGAAGCCTATGTTAGCCGACGGTACGCCGTCGAGCCGCCACGTATCCCCAGAAAATACCGTGCCAGTGACATCACTACGTACTGCAAGCAGATGACGCAGCAAGTTAGCTCCAATAAAACCACTCGCACCAATAACCAGAACCGGTCCGGTAACATTTCTAAGTTTTTCTTCCAGATTCATTTTCTCAGCCCATAATCATGCTGCGAATTGACGGTGCATCGAGACCGCATTGGGCACGGTGAAAAGCCTGAGAACCGAAGCGCCCCGTCGGGTAGCCAAGAGCAGGCCGGTGAATGAAGCGTCCTGCTGTCAAACCGCGAGTAGCCAGACTAAAAGCCAAGCTCATCCCAAGCCCCCCTTGGGCCACGTGTTCTTCTAGAACGTAAAGGGGACGGCCTACAATTTGTTCTAGAAATGTGGATGGTATTTTGGAGTCAGTGAACTCACACACCGCCCATACTGATGGCCTTGAATCCATATCAAGGTCGACCAAGGCTTGCCAAGCAACACCTGCGATCGGCCCTAAGGCGGCAATAGCACCGCACCTGCCGGGCATAATCTCTCGCCACGGAGCATAGTCCGGCACGCTTTGATCAGCAGGCCTAACATCGTACCCAAGGCGAAGATAAGTAGGTGCATCAAGGCGATGAAGGAGAGCGGGAAGATCGTCGTCAAAAGCAGGCACAAGCACTCGTACACCTAGAGCATTCATTGCTGCGCAGTCTTCCAGTGCGTGATGGGTCGGCCCCATGTGACCGTATGCGTACCCCCCCCCATTGCCTACTAAGCACACCGGCAGGTTGTTTAGACATAAGTCATTGCGAATTTGCTCAAAGGGGCGCGCGTAGCAGAAAGGGGCAATACTGTAGACAATTACGCGCAGGGACTCTCGTGCCAGGCCAGCAGCAACGCTGATCATATTCTGCTCGGCAACGCCAGCGTTGACGAAGCGGCTACCAAACGCGGACTGGATTTCCTCTAGAGCCATAAAACCCAAATCTCCGGTGAGAAAAAACCAGTTGTCATGATTGCATTGCGTCAAAACTGCATTCGCGAAGGCCTTTCTCATTGAACCCCTTCCTGTTCTAACGCGTTGCAAGCCGTTACATATTCCGCCTCCGACATGGGCAAGTAATGAGATTCCAGCCGATCTTCGAAATGCAATCCACGTCCTTTCACTGTATCAAGAATCAACACTCTGAGAGCGCTGTGAGTTGGTTCCATTATGACTTCTATGATGGCCTTCGGATCATGACCGTCGATTTTTTTAACATCTGCACCGAACGCGGTTATGCGCGGGGCGAGATCGTCACATGAAATCACATCAGCAGTGCGACCGAACCCCTGTAATCCATTTTGATCGATGAGTAAGACAAGATTTTCTAGGCGCTGATGAATGGCGAAGTTAAGGGCTTCCCAACAGCTACCTTCTTGCCATTCACCGTCTGAACATAGACAGAAAATATGATGATCAAGACCCTTGTGGCGTGCTGCCAGAGCCAAACCGGCAGCCAAGGAGGGGCCGTGCCCAAGAGACCCTGTGGAAAACATCAATCCCGGAATACCTAGGCCACTCGGGTGGCCAGGAAGCAAAGTGTTGTCGCGAGTGAAAGTCTCTAGATCGGCATCTGAGAGGTAACCAAGGCTCCACAGTGTTGTGTATAGGGCTCCGGCCGCGTGCCCTTTTGAAAGAATAAAGTGGTCACTCGGTTCCATGACGAGGTGATGCAGAGTCATTAATGCCTCGATACACGAAAAATTCCCTCCTATGTGCCCACAATTAGCGTCACGGTGAAGCTGAAGAAGTCGCAATTTCGCCTTTCGAAGAAGCCCAACGAAGTGATCGTTTATTTCTTTCATTTTCCTTCGGCCTTTTTCCTATATATCTGATATGCAGAACTATGCGAATGTGGAACAGGCTCAAAATTATTCAGAATATACTGGTAAATTAAGGGGTGCGTATTTTTAAACCGAAGCTCTTCGCGCCCATCAAGGGGCATGTCGAGGACAAGGGCGAAACCTGGTTCCGACGCCTTAATTCTCTCGATTTCTTTCTTCTCAAATAATTCAGGCCGAGGAACAAGCGCATATATTTCCCACATGGGTGATCTACGTTCCAGCAAAGCATAAGCGCCGGGCCAGAAAGGCGCGACAATAAACGATCTCCCATTTGCTGCATACTCGTCCGCCATTTGACGCAGAAAAACTATATCACTCGCTGTACCTGGATCGACTTGGAGATGCTTGCCTGATATATCCACATTAATGCACTGTTTACTTGCGAAGCATTGCCAGCCAGGATGAAAGGCATGCATTATCCATATGCTGACGGCACATAGAGCAGCCGCGATTGGCCATTTGATTTGCGGCCGCGCGGATATCAATAGAACCAAACAGCCAATTAGTAAAGGGAAAAGTCCCTGTGCGAGGTGACTGACATCCGCGCGTGAAAAAGCGAAATGTGCGTAAGGAAAAGCAAGAAAAGCTGCGGCGATCAGAACGGGGGGTACTGACTTGTCATTAAATTTACAGTACACAACCCACGCCACTGAACTCGCTGCAAAAACAAGTGCTCCGATAAAGAAAACCCCGATCAGCGCTCTCCGCACGGCATCACTAAAAGAAGAAGTAGCAAAGGCGATGGTCCATGGCCAGGGCACGGGCAATGGCAAATTAGTCGCTTTCTGCTCGAATAAAAACCGAATGCTCTCCCAAAATGCTTTAGCAAATCCAGGCATGAGGATCGCCATCAAAATAATGGGGAGGAATCCGATTACAACTCCGCCCCCCCAGAATGCAAGGGCTTTAATCAGGCCGGGTCCAGAGCAGCGTTTGATCGCAAGCCAAGAGATCACCCCTAAGCTACCGACAGCGCCGTATACACCATGATTACGACCAAAAACTGCAATCAACCCAACACAGGCACCTGTAATAATGTAACGTTTTGGAATTGGATTACTTATTAGATAAGTCAGCACACCAATCAGAAAGATCGAAAGCGAGATGTCGAAAAGTTTGTGACGTGGAAACATCCAGACCGCAAGGGTAGCTGCCGCAATCAGCCAATAAAAGATGTCGGTCTTGCCTTTGACTTTTGCAGATTGCGCCACCAGTAGCAAGCCTACAAATAAGCCAGCAACTTGAAAAACAGCAACGGCGGCGCGCAAGCTCATGACACCATCGTCACCAGCCACCTTCAACAAAGCCGCAGACCAGTAATACCTCCCTGGATCGTAGGCTAAAAAATCCCGAATTGGGACTTCATTCTGAAGCACTCGCTGGACGCCATACCAGAGATAACCTTCATCCCATAGGTTGAATCCTTTGTTGCCTTGCCAAAGAAATGAAAGCAAAACAACGAAGCCTGATATTACCAAAGCTTTAAATACTATATATCTATGTGTTTCTGCCACTTGGTTCCGGCGCTACCTCGCCCGCAAAGTTACCACTAGTTGCACAGGATCTATTAGGCTCCGCTCAACACCCACAACTTCCCAGTCCGCTCCATCTAGAAATTCGGCATTCATGGATGTGTCGCCGTAATGTGGATTTTTAGGGTGGGGAATAAATGCAAACCCACTCTCCCTGTGAGCGTGTTCCAGCTCTCTGTATGGAACTGGCGTTCTCTTGTTAATGCGTTGCCAAAACTCGATGGGGCGAATCGTTACAACAAACAAACCGCCTGTAGTCAGTGCAGGTCGTACAGCGCGAAGAATTGCTCTAGTTGCTTCGGCCGAAGTGTGCGTCAAAACAGAAAACGCATACGCCAGATCTACTTCACACGATAATGGAGTCGGCACAGATTCTGTTTTCAGCAGGCTGGCGAGTATCCGACTTTCCTGGCAAAAATTCAGAGACTTCTCCCAAGCATCAACACCGATGATGTTTTCCGGATCAGTATAGTAATAAAGGAGTCGTATCAGACGCCCATAACCACAGCCAAAATCCAAAACACGCTTGCCGAAAAGAGACAGATCCGCATGCCGAATACAGATGGACTCGAGCAACCGCATAAATGCAACGGATGTTTTCAATAGCTCCACGCCTGATAGCCCAGTCCACTCTCTCTGAATTTCTTCCGAAGCCATATGTGGCAGCATTTTGGAGAGATTCGGATAGTCGGGGTTTGGGATCGACGCTAGGAATAACCCAAAATCATCCAGACCAATACGTCGAAGTATTGGTAATGCTTCCGCAACAGAGCTCGATTTTTCAGCTGAGTCGAGAACTGAAGCCGTGTATTGGAACATTTCATGCGCCATTATTTGATTCTTCCGTTCGGTATACCATCATCCGGTATCACATCAATTGTGATACCAACCAGCACTGACAACCGGCAACAATTTTGCCCAATATCGCTCTCTGATCGCCAAAGCCAGGAGTTATCAGCCCTATCATTTCCTTTGCACCGCCAGAGCTGCCTGCCAAAACTGTGTCCTGTCATCAATATATTGCTTTACCTCAAAATATGGCGCCCACTTCTTTTTAATATATGATAATGGGACCACTGCATCTCCATATACTGAACTATTCAGAATAGGTCCGCCGCCAGTGGGAAGGTATGCAATCTCGCCTGCATCAAACGCCCTATAATAGCCCTGCACTTCGCTCGCATACCGAGCAAGCGCCCTGTACCAACGATTTTCTGCATTCGCCGAAAGCCCAGCAACAAAATCAATAAAACGCCTCGGCTCTAGGGTGAGGCAGAAAATGCATCCTGGAGCGGCCACACGCGCGATCTCTTCCATCCAATGCAGATGACTTTTCTCTGGCAGATGCGTAAAAACGGAGTACGCCATAATTACATTGAAATGTGCATCAGGATACGGAAGCCTGCCATCTGTGGTAATCAGCGCGAGATTGCCCGGCACCTTTGTTCTTCGACAGACTTCTAATGCCTCAGGATCCACATCGCAGCCATGGAGGTTTTCGCTCGCAATATCCTTCCAAAAAAACCGAAGATAACGACCCCACCCACATCCAAAGTCGAGCAGTTTCTGCTCGGGCCTTAATGGCGCACCCGCATTCTCTGCATTCCTTTTTACAAATTGATAAAATCTAAATGCCTCGTTGAGAGCACCTTCGTTAGACGAGCCCACAAAACGGGCCTGTAAATCTGAAGGCGGAAAACCAGGAAACTCCACCCCGTCTATTACTTGGGTCGATACGCTCTTAAGTAAGAATGACAGCCACTGCTCATCGCTCGCCTTTTGCATTGTGTCAGGTAATTTCATATGTTCCTCTGTCGATTATAACGAGAGCATCACGCCTCAATTCGTGGCGCCGGATTCAACATGGATTTTTGAACAGCTTCTCCGTGCGTCCGTAGCCGCGCAAATAGATGCCCGCCTTTCTTATTCGATATCCAGTGTGTAATTTGCAGCTACAGTACGCGTAAAACGCTGCGGAATAACGTCCACCTTCCCATCATTCAATGTAAAGTGAATCTTCTCTACCCCCGCCAGTTCGCACAGGAAAAACCGGTGATGTCCATCGAAGATCTCGCAATTGATGCCCCGTCCCTCGGTTGTCGTAAAACTCAGCTTACCGGCCGGGTGCGGCACAATTTCCACAGGAGCTATCTGATCGACATAGCCATTAAGAATACGAAACGCATCTTCATATTTGTTTGAAATTTTCCGAATCATCCACTCTGGGTTCTCACAAAACTTCCTCAGATTCTGATCGATCTGCTTCTTTTTAATCCCTTCCAGCAGAAAGCCAAGGTACAGGTTATCAGGACGAACCAACCCCTCAATTTTCCCCTCATTCTCAGCGAACTGATGCAGGCCGGCGAGAAATACCTCGAAATATACATCAGTTCCATATACGTAATCTGCCCCATCATAGCAGGGCTTGCATGCATGCTTCGCGTAGCAGTGATCCGCTAGTTGTAGGATTTCCGCTTTACTTAGTTTGCCATGTCGTTGGATAAACTTATTATCGAAATAGGGCCTTACCTGCAAAAATTGGCGGTTAACCATTTTGTCGATCGTCGCCTTGTCCTTACCAAAAACAACGACCATCCGGCTTTTATGGGGATCAGCCGGCATGTCTGAATATCCTAGTGAAATTGCGTGCGGAAAGTGTTTTAGAATAGGCTGGTAATAAAATTCGATTCCATGATCCAGCGTGTGGCTCTCGAACACCATGACATCGGTGATCTCCGCAATCTGCTCGATGGTGTCTTGCATATACACCCATACGGACAGCGCCAGCACAACATCGTACTTCATCCCCTTGAACAGCTCGGGACGCGTGCAATCACCTTGGAATAGCGATACTCGCGTCATACCAGACAACGCATTTACCACTCGGCCGATTTCGACAAAATACGGATCATACTCATAACCATCAACGAGGGATGCACCCAGCTTTCTTACAATTCGCGCGTTTTCCCCAGTGTTGGCGCCAATATCGAGCACCGTTTTTCCCACGAGATCTATAAGATAAAGAAAACGCTCACGACTCTGGCGACCGCCTTGACGCAACGTGCTATCTAGCATCAACGTTTGGTAGTTGTTCCCAGTTGGAATAGCATCATGAATGGAGCGTGCAACATACGATACCCGCGTCGCCCTGATCACCAGATCCCGCAAATCTTCCTTGATGGATGGCACATCTTTGCTGTTTGCGGGCAAACGAGAGTTCACAAACTGCCTGTAACCAGCTCGGGCGGCCGAATCAACACGTAAGGAAAAGATGTAGTTGTTCGCTGCACTCCCTGCAAATGCACTTATGTCCAGGGCGCTATTGTCGTTACCGATGTCCCTCTGCCTGACCTCCGCAGCCCATTTGCCCGTTTCTGAAACGGCGACGCCTGTTACATATCGGTCAGATCCATCCAGAATAACAACCTGATCGAGCCCAAACGAGCGTATAGCCCCGACATCGACATGCCCAACCAAGGAGATAGCCTCTCCATTTGCTCTTGTACTATCCACAGCACCCACTTCGTAGCCCGTCCTAAAAAGTGTATTTGGATCTCGAAAAATCATCGTTATTGCGTCTCTCTAAGTGTTTATACATGACATCAAGATACAGATCGGCGACTCGATCCGCGCTAAAGAGCGCCGCTACCTCGCGGGCACACGTTTTCATTTGGGAGAGCTTTTCCTGGTCGTCGATCAACGCACCTATCGCATGCGTCATTTCCTCAATCACAGATCGCTCGTCTGCACCTTTTTGCACTACGCGACCAGGCGTCTGACCCTCTATCGCATTCATGATGCGCGATATCTCACCAACATCTGACGTGATGACCGGCAGACCGGCTTGGAGACATTCCAAAACAAAGAGTGGAAACGACTCACCGACATAACAGCTAGGGAAGATGCCAAAATCACATTCGCCGATAATCGGGAAAGGGTTATCGAGTCGACCAAGGAAATATACGCAGTCACTACCGGAGTTTGCCGCCACGATTTCCTTGAAATCTGGACCATCGCCGATCAGAATCAATCTGCAATCGCGTCGTACTAGCCGTCGCAGCGCGATCGTCACATCGATTGCCACCTGCCACCCCTTGTCAACAATGGCGCGTGAGGCAAGAACGAGCAAAATTGTGTCTTCTGGGATCTGCAGCCTCCGGCGAATGCTCAGCTCTGAATCGATATTTGCCTGGTGGGCCGTCACTGAGTTGAAACATTTAGTAAACCGCGCACCATCCAGGCCATATCCCTGGAGTACTTCCCTGTTTTTTTCCGCGAGATACAACCACTCATCAACATATTTTCTGAGATATGCCAAGAACTCACTCGTAAGAAGCTCCGGAACTGTCTCGTAGCCGCCATGAAGAGAAGCTACATATTTGATATCGAGGCGAGCCCTTGCGAGGTATAGCGCGTACTCGATCGCTACATTGTGTGAGTTGAATACATCAATTCTGAAATCCTGCAGAAAATCATCAAACTGGTTTTTGATGTCATCCCAATAAACAACCGGAATGTCACTACGCAAGCGTGATCTCAGCAGAGGAGGATTACCCGGAAGATCTCGCCTAAGCACCAAAAACGTAATGTGGTGGCCGCGCGCTCTCAAAACATTTGCGACGTCAATTGGCACCACCTCACCGCCGCCTACATAGAATCCGTAGCTAGCGATACAAATCCTGAGCTCCCGACGCGCAACTGCTTTGATTTTTAATGCTGTTGACACATAGTCTTGGGAACCAAACTCCGGAGCCTCCTTCAGCACTTCGCACAATGCATCCACATGGCGTTGTATCACCTGCGGACTAACCTCATACATCCGAGCCAAGTCCTGCAAGATCATTTTATGCTCGTTGACATGTCTTGCCGAAAAAAACGCCTTCCGCGAAGTACTTTGCGTACGAACGCGAAAATAGGATTTAGCGTTTTTGCGAAAGCCGATGGAGCCGCCTCGGGCGATTGCGGCATAGAAGTACCAGTCGCCGGCAAAAGTGTATGATGTCAGCCGTTCCTGCTCTTCGATATTAAGATGCGGTTTTCGGAACACTGACCCCGAGACATTCGGGATAATGTTTTTGATCGCGAAAGCGCCGGTGAAGGCGCGAGTCGCCGTGACTACATGAGACTGTTGCCAATCAAGATCATCCAATCCGTCGTAGTAGTGCTGGAGCCCGGGATCGAGAACACCGTCAGCCCCGATATAGCTAATGTCCCCGTATGCAAGCACTATGTCCTCACGATCGAACGCCGGAAGAATCTGCTCCAAGAAATTGGGGGCCGCATCATCGTCGCTTTCGGCAATCCAGATCAGGTCGCCAGTGGCCTTCTGAATTCCTTTTAGCCACTGCTTAAAAACATTCCCGGAGTTAGTCTCATTTTCAATGATCGTAAACCGTATGTTCGATCTCGACAAAATATCTCGAGCAATTTGGACGCTATCGTCGACCGAAGCGTCATCGAGGAAAATTATTTCATCTGGCCTGCGACTTTGATGAATAATAGAGTTCAGTCGCCGCTCAAGAAAAGCGCTGTGGTTGTAATTCGGTACGACGACCGACAATTTTCGACTACTTTTCGCGCAGCCCTTCAGGACCTTCTTCGTCGTCTCCAGATAGCCGAACCCATACTTACTGTCTGGCTCTAGATAGGTGCCTTCGGCCCATTCATTCCAGGCATTGATGAAAACAAATTTTTCACTATCCAACAGATTAGAATCTGCAAGGGTGGCCTTACAAGCTGACATAAGCCACTGAGCGTAGCCAGTCAATGAGAAATTACGCAAAATTGTTGCGTTCCGGCCCCGTCGCGCGGTGTTGTCCCATCCAAGAGTAACGCCTCTAAATAATTTATATTGAAGGTCAGCTCCGTCACAGAAATGGCCGCACATGTTCCGGTAATCAAAAATACGGCCCTTAAAGTCTCGCACTAGCCCCGGCGTTTCATGATTGAGGGAAAATTGATGTCGCTGGTTATGCGGCGGAAACTGCACAGCCGCATCGAATCCGAAATCGTGTGGGTCTTTATGCCCAAAAGTCTGCGCGGCAACTAGATAAAGACCCGGCCATCCGAGAGATTCCGCATGCTCTCGCCACAGCTGCTGGATGCGCAAAATCTGCGGAATAATCGTAGGATGGTAGACAATCAGTACTGGTTTACCATCGATCTTGATATACCTATCATCGCAAAAATACACGTTAATATAGTCAAGGAAAGCGATTGCATCCTTTTCAGAATGCGATTGCGCAATCAGTATCTCATCATCCTGCCCATCCCAGCGTCGAGTCCAGTTTTCGTTTGCCCAGCAAAAACAAAAAGGGTGATCAATCTGAGGGCTCGCCAAAATATTGCGTAAAGGTTTTTCGAGGAGAGTCTTACCTCCGAACCAGTAGAAATAGAAACAAAAACCATAAATACCCGCCCCTCTTGCAAGAGCAACCTGCTTTGCGTATACAGATGCATCCTCTAGATTGTAATACCCTAAGTCAGCAGGAATTCGCGGCTGATGGTGATTGTCAAAAAGCGGTTCAGCTTTGCTGGTATTGGTCCACTCCGTAAACCCCTCTCCCCACCATTTGTCGTTTTCCGGAATCCGATGGAACTGAGGAAGGTAAAAGGCAATCGCTTTAATTGATGTTGATCCTACTGACTCCATCGAAAGATCAAAATAGTATTTTTCCGTTATTGCCGGCAGGGATGCATCATCATTCTCAGATGGATATCCCGTTATTGGTCGTTGAGTCGGATTCGCCCTATTCTGCATCTGTTGGGCGCCCATTTCTCTTGCGACTGGCTCTTGCGCATCCAGCTGCTGCCGCCTAAGGACGTAGGGTGCCCGCCCCCGGAAGAGACGGTCCAAATCGACGAGAATAGCGTTCCTTATTTGGTCCTTTCGCTTCTGCGGCACAGGCAAGGAGCGCCAAGTGAGTCGAAGCACGCGTACTGCTAGCCGATAGACAGCATTGCGCACACTGCGCACGGTACGCACAATCGCGCGCAGCGGGTGAGTCAACTTCCAGGAGGTACTCATTCTGATTAGCCGAATGTCGTTTTCAAGGCTTTCTTTCATTCGCTCGGCAAGGGCAAGCCTAGCCTGCAGCGTCACATTGTTCCTGATCTGCTCATCGAGTCGGGAGCTGATGACCTGGAGATCGCCCCCCATCTTCTCAACTTCCTGCCGAAGGCCATCCGCAACCTCTCGCTCGATTTGGATCAGCTCTTGCTGCAGCGTTGTATTGTTCTTGATCTGCTCATCGAGTTGGGCGCTGATGGCATGGAGATCGCCGCCCATCTTTTCTGCGTCCTGCCGAAGGTCATCCGCAACCTCTCGCTCAATTTGAATCAGCTTTTGCTGCTCATTCGCCTTATGTGCGAGAGCCGCAGCTCGTTCGTCGCAGGTTTGCATGTAGCGCAACGCCGGGTAACTGTCACGGAACTGCGCATCAACCTGACTCACGAGCGATGTCACCTTGCGATCATCAAACTGGACAGCGTCCGCAGCAAGTTCAGTAAGAGCGCTGTAAAGCACGCTTACATTTGAGGGAACCGATTTATCCAGATGCAAGTCCTGCGCCCGATACCGAGTATGACGCATTGAGTCTTCGAGAAACTGGGTTCGGTATTCGGTGAACTCCAGGCTTTCCGGGGCGAACGTTAGCTCCAGGTTCTTAGCTATCCTTTGCAGCTGTCCAGCCGGGTCGTCCACCAGGCGATCGTAATCGACGACGATGCGAGGCTGGTTAGTTGTTTGCATAACACTTTGGAGCATATGCTCAAACCAAAGGTAATAACTTTTTTCGAAGTCAAAACCATCCCGTTCGGCCAATGAGCTAGCCACGCTCAAGGGATTGCGGCAGGCGATGACATAGCTTACCCGGGCCTGTAGATGCGCGAATACATCTTGCCAAAAGGGCAACAACCGTGGGATTCGGGGATCTTTCAACCCGAAGCAGTTTGTAGCGCTTAGCCTGCTGCGCAGTATTTCCACCGCACGCGGCTTGAACTCAGCAACCGCCGGCGTCGCCAAATCAGCGAGCAGGACGGGAGTCAGCGTATGCCAATCGCGACATAACTTTCGAAGAAGCTCATTATCAAGCGCATTGATCTCGGCATCTTCAAAGAAACCTTTGTCATTGTCTCGGGGAAGGCCATCAATAAGGCGATCCCCCAAGTCAACACCAAGCACCTTCAAACCTCGAGTTATTGCACTGGTCCCGCTGCGATGCATGCCCAGAACAACGACAATATGCTTTTGCTGAATATTATTCATGCTGTAACAGTAGATTCGCTATCAGATAAAAAAATAATGTCAGGCATGCAATTGAAATCGACAATTCCAGTAGCCAGATTATCCTCACACGGCAACACACGAAACATGCAGGCATCCAGAAGTCTGTGCAGATATGTTTCTTCTGTGTTTCTTATACCCATGATGCCTGCGTTCAGAAAATAAGTGCCTTGATTGAGATTGCACTGAAAACGGAACTCTACGCGCATCGCGGAACCAGGGGCGACATAGGCCATCGCTTCCCGAGCCCCTTGAGCGGAAGTTGCCCCTCCCAGCTCCATCCCGGAGAGGGTTTTAATGAGCATGCCAAAGCGCACACTGGAAGCGCCCTCCGTGAAGTGCACCGTGTAGGTATAACGATAAGTACGCCCACGTTTGAGACAATTGACCGGGTCTCCTGCAACGTTGAGTATTCGCGGATTCTCGATAACGGCACCATGCGGTTCATAAGCAAGCGTGCTTTGAGGTTTAAGATGCGGATCAAAAAAGTCCTCTGGCGCGTGGGCGCGTGGACACGCTGCAGATTGTGTTGAGATCGAAGTAGCCCTCATCCGTGGAGGTAATACCTGGCTGGGATTGGAAACTGTCTTGATCTCGTTACGGATCTCTTCGCGTTTATCCTCCGGTGCGTAGAGTAGCTTCTGGTATCTACCAACAACGGACTTAGGCGTACCGGAAGCAAGCAGTTCCCCGTCATCCAGCAGAATAGCGCGGTCACACAATTCCACCACGGTAGCGCCTGCGTGAGACACAAACAAAATCGTCGCGCCGCTACTTTTGATGGCTTCGATGCGGGAAAAACACTTGCGCCGGAATAGCTCGTCACCCACAGAGAGAGCTTCATCAACGACCAATATCTGCGGGTCAACATTGATAGCCACTGCAAAGGCCAAACGTACCACCATACCGCTGGAATAGGTTTTGACGGGCTGCTCGATGAAGTCACCGATATCGGCAAACGCGGCGATGCCATCATAGCGGGCATCTAATTCCGCCTTGCTGAGTCCCAACACAGCACCGTTCATGTAGACATTCTCTCGGCCCGTAAAATTCGGGTTAAATCCGGAGCCGAGTTCCAGTAGAGCCGCGATGCGTCCATTGGTCGTCACCGTTCCCCGGGTCGGTGTAAGTGTGCCACAGATAATCTGCAGAAGTGTCGATTTGCCGGAGCCATTGCGGCCAACGATTCCGACGGTTTCACCTTTCCGGACCTCGAACGAGACATCGTGAAGCGCCCAGAATTCGCGGAAATATTGCCGGGGTGTCTGTCTTGCCAAGCGTTGCAGGCGTGGGATCACAAACTGTCTGAGCCGATCGCGCGGTGTACCGTAGATCTGGTAACACTTGCCGAGATTTTGGGCTCGGATAGCACAATCATTTGCCTCCATCGTCGCGTCTAACACTTCTTTCGTTGAAGGAGTGGAGTGATACCGGTTAGAGGACATCGGCAAACCCCTTCCTGGTTTTTTGAAACCAAGCGTAGCCCGCCCACGCTATCACGGTGGCCGCTAGCATGTAGATGCCGCAGCCAGTCCAGTTAGGCAAATGCCCTCTGATAAGCACCTCTCTGGCCTGTTCGATAATGAACGTGAGCGGGTTGGCCATGATCCAGGGCCGGAGTTGTTCCGGCAATGCGCTTAATGGATAGAACACCGGCGCCAGAAACAGCATCACCGTGGTGATGATACCGATGGTTTGTCCCACGTCACGCAGGAATACCCCCAGCGAGGCCAATATCCAAGCGAACCCGAGAGTCAGTATGACCAAAGGAAGCAGCACCAACGGGATGAGTATCGCCGTCCAGTAAAGATGCCCGTTGAGCAGGGCAAAGGCCATGAGCAGCACACCGAGGCTGATCAGGCAATGAAACAGTGCCGCCCCCATGCTGACGACAGTGAGAATTTCCAGTGGGAAGACAACCTTCTTGACGTAGTTGACGTTTCCCAGAATGAGTCCAGGCGCACGATTGACAACTTCGGCGAACAGTCCGTGCACGATCATGCCGACGAACAGCACGACAGCGAACTGGGTCTTGCTCTCCTCGCCCCCGACACCCCAGCGCGCCTTGAACACCACGCTGAACACGAAGGTATAGACCGCGAGCATCAGCACCGGATTGAAGAACGACCAGGCCATGCCCATGACGGAGCCGCGGTAGCGGCCGACGACTTCCCGTTTGCTCATCTGCAGGATGAGCTGCCGGTTACGCCACAGACTCGCGACCATCTCCGCCAGAGACGCCTTGTGTGCCTGATGTGGGTTCACGCTACACCTTCAACAACGCGCATACACATCCTCGAACCGCACGATATCGTCCTCTCCCAGATAACTCCCCGACTGCACCTCGATGATCTCCAGCGGGATCGTTCCCGGGTTCTCCAGCCGGTGCCGGGTGCCCAGCGGGATGTAGGTCGATTCGTTCTCGGAGAGGATGAACACCTCTTCGCCGCGGGTGATGCGCGCGGTGCCCTTCACCACGATCCAGTGCTCGGCGCGGTGGTGGTGCATCTGGAGGGACAGCTGGGCGCCGGGTTTGACAGTCAGGCGCCTGGCTCTGCGAGCGGTTGCGGTGGGTGGCGCGCAATGGAATGTAAGTCAATCCGTCCCCGCTGGCCATCTACTGCATCCCCCGTACAACCGCACTCGCAAATTCCTCGAAATCGACCAACCGGTTTCGGCAGATGTCACGAACGATGTCCCAGTTGATCTTTTCGTAGGCATGCACGGCGATGTTCCGGAAACCGACCGCGTTCTTCATGCGCGTCGCCAGATCATCGTCGAGCAGATTTTCCAATCGCATGACTTCAAACGCCTCTGCCATGGTATTGGGAACCTGCGCTCCGCCGCCCGCCAGGATATGCGCCGCGATATCGACGCTGAGCTGAACCGCTCGGGCCAGATTCATCGCGATGATGTCCTGCAAGTCGGGATCACTCGCCAGTCGCTCACCCGCTTCCGGGCACTTGTCTTTGAGACGCTGCACGCAATATCTGAGCGCCTCAAGCTTACCTTCGATCACGTCCCTATCCATGCCTGCCTCCGTTCGGCCAGGATACGACGTCTGTAGGGCAGGAAATCCGCGCTGTCGAACAGATGACGTTTGATCAGTTCGGCGAACAGACGCTGGTCGCGCACGAACAGGCGATCACCCTTCTGCAGGATCTGTCCGAGCAGTGGTTCGCCGGCCGTGCGCAGGTCGACCAGATCGACAGGCCGTCCGACCAGGAGGCTGAGCTTGTCGATCAATCTCAACTTGTCTGCACTGTTCAGACGGCAGCCCGCCGCGACCGCGATGTCCAAATCGCTGTCGGGGCGCGCGTTGCCTGCCGCAAGCGAGCCGAACAGGATCGCGATGCGCAGCGGTTCGCGCTCTAGCAACGCCTTGATCGAATCTCTGTTCATCAGGGCATGGATTCCACGCGATTGTACACATCCTCGAACCGCACAATATCGTCCTCCCCCAGATAACTCCCCGACTGCACCTCGATGATCTCCAGCGGGATCGTTCCCGGGTTCTCCAGACGGTGCCGGGTGCCCAGCGGGATGTAGGTCGATTCGTTCTCCGAGAGGATGAACACCTCCTCGCCGCGGGTGACGCGCGCGGTGCCCTTCACCACGATCCAGTGCTCGGCGCGGTGGTGGTGCATCTGGAGGGACAGCTGGGCGCCGGGTTTGACGGTCAGGCGCTTGACCTGGTAGCGCGGGCCGTGGTCGATGCCCTCGTAGTCGCCCCACGGGCGGTAGACGCGGCGGTGGAATTTGTATTCGTCGCGGCCGCTCTTCTTCAGCTGGCTGACGATCTCCTTTACATCCTGCGCGCGGTCGCGGTGGGTGACGAGCACGGCATCGGAGGTTTCGATGATCACGGCGTCCTGCAGGCCGATGGCGGCGACGCAGCGGTGCTGCGCCAGCACCAGGGTGCCATGCACGTCGTGGGTGAGGACGTCGCCCTGGGTGACGTTGTCCTCTCCATCATGAGTGGAGATATCCCACAGCGCCGACCAGGCGCCGATGTCGGACCAGCCGGCATCCAGCGGCACCACGGCGGCCTGGTCGGTCTTCTCCATAACGGCGTAGTCGATGGAGTCGCTGGGCGAGCTCAGGAAGGCGTCCTTGTCGACGCGGCAGAAGTCGATGTCCCGTTTGCCGGCGGCCATGCCGCCCTCGCAGGCC
Source organism: Gammaproteobacteria bacterium (assembly GCA_019911805.1). Lineage (NCBI taxonomy): Bacteria > Pseudomonadati > Pseudomonadota > Gammaproteobacteria > Gammaproteobacteria bacterium. The sequence continues at coordinate 41,380 of JAIOJV010000098.1, read as the reverse complement.
GCCAGGATCGCCGGCGCGTGTCGTCGCATCTCGCCGATCCAGGCGTCGGCGCGCAGGGTGAAGATGCCGCTGTTCCAGTAGTACTCGCCGGAATCCAGGTAGCCTTGCGCGGTGGCGGCATCGGGCTTCTCGACGAAGCGGTCGACGCGATAGGCATTGCCGCCTTCAAGTTCGAGGGCCGTGCCACGGTGAATGTAGCCGTAGCCGGTCTCGGCATGCTTGGGCACGACGCCATAGGTCACCAGGCGGCCCGCGTTGGCCAGCACCACGCCCTGCGCGACGGCAGCCTGGAACACGGCGGCATCGGGGATGACGTGATCGGCGGGCATCACGATCATGACTGCGTCCGGATCCTTTTCGAGCAGATACAGCGCGGCGAGGGTGAGCGCCGGCGCGGTGTTGCGCCCCTCGGGCTCGAGCAGGATGGCACCGGCCTTGCCACCGAGGGCCTGCACCTGTTCGGCCACCAGGAAACGGTGTTCCTCGTTGCAGACGAATACCGGCGCCTCTACGCCCGGAAGGTCCATCAGACGGGCCGCGGTGCCTTGCAGCAGGGTGCGTTCCCCGAACAGCGGCAGCAGCGGTTTGGGGTAATGCTCACGCGACAGCGGCCACAGCCGGCTCCCGGCACCGCCGGTCAGGATCACTGGATACACACTCATGGGTTCGTCCCTATCCGCTCTGGCGGCGGTAATTATCGATTAAGTCCCTTCCACCGGACCCGGCAATTATACGGGAACCAGTGCCGTTTTAAACCTCGATCACGTCTCGGGGCGCGGGCGCAAGTCATTGGGGCACGGTCAAAAAAATGGCTGGCACCGGGGGCCCAGTGATTGGGCACGGACGGACGCTGGATTCAATCCTCGGTCGTGTCGCGGTCTTGCGTGGATTTCGTGGCCATTGGTCTTTGGGGGTGCGTCGCCGCGCTGGCGCACCCTACATGTGCTCTCTGAGAGAAAAAGCGGCCCCGGGGGGCCGGGCCGCCAGGTGGCGCGCGGGGGCGCCCCGCTACTGCTTGGTGGGCGGCTCAGCCTCGCCGAAGCGGATCAGGGCCTTACTTCTTCTGGAGCAGACTCTCACCGATGCCCTGAATGAATCAGAGGCTCCTTAAAGTGATGGATTGCCATGGCTAGGGGGCCCGATGGATGCTAGCCGGCGAAAACCACACTCTGATTTCGGCCACCATGCTTGGCCTGATACAGCGCCTGGTCGGAGGCACTGAGCCACTGGGCGTGATCGCTCATAGCAGGGCTGACCTCGGCAACACCCAGACTGACAGTGAACTGGATTTCATGCTGCTGAAAGCCAATTTTCAGGGCGGCGATCTTCTTCCGCAGGCGCTCTGCCAGGTAATGACTTTGTTCTGCGTTGGTATCGATCAGGATTACGCCGAATTCTTCGCCACCGTAACGCCCGGCGATGTCGGTCGTGCGGATGCTGCTGCGGAGCGTACGTGAGGTTAATCGGATAACCTCGTCTCCAGCCTGATGGCCGTAGGTGTCATTGACTTTCTTGAAGTGGTCGATATCAAACATGATCAGTGTGCTGGCCTGTTTGGTGCGCTGGTAACGTGCAAATTCCACCTGCAGACATTCTTCCCAGTAGCCGCGATTGTGCAACTCGGTCAGACGATCGGTGCGCGATAATTTCGCGAGGCTGGTGTTTGCGGCCTCCAGTGCGTATTTGCCGATGGCAATGTCGGTTACGTCATACAGGATTACGCCGATGTGGTTGATCTTGCCATCTGGCGAGAGCAGTGGAATCAGGGTCATGTTCTGATACATGAATTCCGCGGTGCCGGTGATGGGGCGGTAATTCTTGAAGCGCAGCAGATACGGACGTTGTTCATAGGTTGTGAAGGCACGACTCTCCAACAGGAAAACCGACTCGGCCTTATTTTGAAACCAGTTCTTGGAGATATCCGGAAACTGCTCGAACAGGTTGTTGCCGATCACATCGGCCGCTGACTGGCCACTATGATTTTCCATGAAGCCATTCCAGAGCATGATCCGGTAATGACGATCGAGCACCATCAGGCCTACATCGAGGGTCTGGACCATGTCCATCAACCAATGAAATCCCTCGATGTCGGTGTTGTGGCCAGGCATGGTGGTCAAAAGTCCAAAAAGGAGGTGCGTTCATGCAGTGCGTCCAGAGAGTCTTCGCTGAACAGCAGCATGAGATCGCAATCGATGTTGCAATTTTCGATACGGTACTCGATTTCGATAGCCAGAGTGCGGTTCCAGCGCGAGGTATCATGATCCAGTAACTCGGAGATATTGACGTGCCGCCCCAGTATGATCGGATGGCCCTGGCTGAAACTGATATCCAATTGATCCGCGATGCCCTTCAGACAGGCACCGATCAGAATATTGGAGATATCCATCAATAGTTCGAGTTCCGCATTGTCGTCGATCTCGCCCTCATGGTGCATCAACGTGGCGATATCGGCGAAGCTGGATTCGGTGAAGGTCAGCATGGCCTCGCCCGCAATACCGGCGCCAATAAAGCCCTGGCAGACAGCTGAAATGGTGGTACTGGCCTCAATGGCTGAGAGTGTCATGTGCAGATCGCTGCCTTCGATCATGCGCACCTTGAGCCCGGGCAGTTTGACGAAGGCGCCCAATAAGCGTGCCAGCAAATCTCCGGCGCGGCCCATGGCGACATTGGCAATTTCCTGGACACGGTCCAAGGCATCAACTTTGAAGTCAATGTCGGGCTGGGTTTGTCCGGGTGCACCGCGAATACCGTACTTGTCGAGTATTTCGCCGATCTTGTCGGCGTCGATCGGTTTCTTGATGAAATCCAAGGCGCCCAGCGCCAGCACGCGGGTACGCGCCTCGGGTTGGATATCGCCGGACACGACAATGACCATGGTATTGAGGTCTTCGCGGCGGATGGTTTCCAGGACCTGGTAACCATCCAGTACCGGCATGTTGAGGTCTAGAAACAGGATATCGCCCTTGCCGGCCCGGAGTGCGTCGAGCCCCTCCGCGCCATTGGCCGCAAAGGACAGAGTGACATCCCAATCGTCCGGTAGCGCGCGCGCCATTTGTTTTTGGGCAAAACTTGAATCGTCGCAGATGAGTACGGGCGTGGGCATATCGGGCGAAACTATAAGCGATGGATTGAACCTGCGCTACTGCGCGGTGCCGGCGTTGCGCGGATGTCAACCTGGGTTTGGTGTCTCTGGAAGGGGCAGATAGGGACCGTCACGCAGCCTGGGCCGAAGCATTACAGCAAAGCGGCCTTATTCTGTCCGTGACTATTGGTCTTTGGTGGTGCGTCGCTGCGCCGACGCACCCTACACGTACGCTCTGAGAGAAAAGGCGGCCCGAAGAGGTCGGGCCGCCGTGTGACGCACGGGGTGTCGCTACTTCTTGGTAGCCGGCTCGGCCTCGCCGAAGCGGATCAGGGCCTGATTCTTCTGGACCAGGTTCTCGCCGATGCCCTTGACGCGAGCCAGATCCTGATGGCTGCGGTAGGGCCCGTGCTGGGCACGGTGGGCGACGATGGCAGCGGCCTTGCTCGGGCCGACACCGTTCAGTGCCTCCGCCAGCTGGTCGGCGGACGCCGTATTGACGTCGACCGGGCCGGCGAATGCCAGCCAGGGCAGGAACAGACACAGTGCGATGAAAGCCCGCAGGGATGTACGGATCATGATGACCTCCTTGTCTTTGGTTGGATGGGACGGCGCCCGCCATTCCTTGCAGGCGCCGCGATTAGAGTAGCAGCTACGCGCTGCCGGTCAATTCGCTGATTTCGCCAGCGATGGCGCGCAGGGCGGCGATCGGGTCGGATGCCTGGGTGATGGGCCGGCCGATCACCAGATAGTGGGCGCCGGCGGCCATGGCCTGGCCGGGGGTCATGACCCGCTGCTGGTCATCGGTGGACGCGCCGGCCGGGCGTACGCCGGGCGTCACCAGCCGGAACGCGGGGCCAAGACTGCCGGCCAGCGCCGCCGCCTCCTGCGGCGAACAGACCACACCGTCCAGGCCGCTGGCGTGCGCCAGGGTCGCCAGGCGCAGGACGTTGTCCGCGGGCGACCCGGTCAGGCCGACCTCGGCGAGGTCGTCCGCGCCCAGGCTGGTGAGGAGGGTCACCGCGATCAGCAACGGCCGGCGCCCGCCGGCATCGTCCAGCGCCTCGCGCGCCGCGGTCATCATCCGGCGCCCGCCCTGGGCATGCACGTTGACCATCCACACGCCGAGTTCGGCCGCCGCCCGGCAGGCCTGTGCGACGGTGTTGGGGATGTCGTGGAATTTGAGATCGAGGAAGACATCGAAGCCGCGCCCGACCAACGTGCGCACGAGTTCGGGCCCGCTGCGCGTGAACAGCTCCTTGCCGACCTTGAGCCGGCACAGCGCCGGTGCGAGCCGGTCGACGAGGGCGAGTGCATCGGCGGCGTTGGCGTAGTCGAGTGCGACGATGATGCGGGGATCGGGGGGGTTGGAGGTTGTCATGAGTCGTTCGCCTCGTGCTGCGCAATTCCAATCAATAAAACCTTGCTAGTGCACTTTACGTACCTTTAACCGCAATGGTCGCGAAGGCGCGCGAAGAAAACCCCAGGCAAATGTCGCAAGCCGCCTTCTCTCCCCCAGGAGAAGAGAAGGCGTTCACGATGCTACATTTTTGGAGGTCCTTCGCGTCCCTTCGTGTCCTTCGTGGTGAAAACGCCTTTCAAGCCTCTATGGCGCGTCAGGCTGCGCCTCGACGCACCCTACGGGGGCATTGTGGCGTCGGCTGGTGCCGTGGTTTCCGTTGCCAATGCCTCGCTCATTCACCCTCGACACCGTGGATGGGTTTGACGGTGTTCCATTCCTTACAGGTCGGGCATTGCCAATGCAGGGATTTGCCGTCGAAGCCACAGTGGATGCAGCGGTACACGGGCTTGCCCTGCAGCAGCTGCGTGACCAGCGCGCGCAGGATGAGCAGGTCATCTTTACTCTTGCCCGAGGCCGCGGCGAGATCCAGGTCGATCAGCCGGCCGAGGCCGCGCACCGATGGCCGCTTGCGCACCTGCTCCGTCAGGAACTCCGTCGCCACGGTCTCGCCACGGGATTCCAGCAGCAGCTCGGTCAGCATCAGCATCGGTGAGACACCGTCGTAGTGCTCGATGACCGTGTGCAGATAGTCGGCGAATTCAGTCGTGGTGTTCAGCTGCTCGTGGCACTGGTGCATCGGCTCCAGCACCTCCGGCAAAAATTCGATGTCCTGGTCGGCGACCTCGCGGAATGACTTCAGGGCCGCCTTGCCGTTGCCGGCGCGCATGGCCATGCGGCCCTGCAGGATGCTGGCGCGCACACAGCGTCGATCGAAACCCAGCGCGCGCTTGATCAGCTGCCCCGCCTGAGCCTCATCACCCTGCTTCAGCGCCCGCTCGGCCAGCTCACAGTGGAACTGGGCGATGACAGGCTTCATCGCCTGGCTGCCCTCGCTGTCCAGGCGCCGGGCGACCTCGATGGCCTTGTCCCACTCCTTCTCCTGCTGATAGATGTCGAGCAGATGGCGCAGCGCCGGCAGGCGATGGGCATTGCCCTCGAGAAGTTCCTCGAACAGGCTTTCGGCGCGGTCCAGCCAGCCGGCACGCATGTAGTCCTGGCCGAGTTCGAGCAGTGCGGCGCTGCGCTGCTCCTTGCTGAGCGTAGGGCGTGCAATCAGGTTCTGATGGATGCGGATGGCGCGGTCGACCTCGCCGCGGCGGCGGAACAGGTTGCCCAGCGCCAGGTGCGTCTCGGCCGTATCACGGTCGATCTCGACCATGCGCACGAAGACCTCGATGGCCTTGTCCGGCTGTTCATTCAGCAGGAAGTTGAGGCCCTGAAAATAGCGCGCGCTGAATTCACGCGACGCCGGCCGGCGCGTATTGTGCCCCGATCGCTTCGCCATGATCCAGCCGGATGCGGCCGCCACGGGGAGGAGCAACCATAGAAGCTCCAACATGATCAGTGCGTATCTTTGAGGGGGATACTGCGCAGGTTGGTGACTTCCTGCTCCGCCAGCCTGACCTGGCGCCGCAGCCGTTGGGTTTCACGCTTGAGGCGGATCACCAGGCCCAGCGAGAACAACACGCCGGCAAGGGCGCCGCCGGCCAACGTGAGCACCAGCGTCAGGGCCAGCGGCACCTCGCGCGTGCCCAGAAAGTAATTCAGTTCGACGGGTTTGGCGTTGACGACCGCAAACGCGAGTCCGAGCAGGACGAGCGCCGCCAATACCACATAGGCCAACAGACGGGGCATGGTCTCCTCCACGATCTGCGCGTTGAAGTAAACCCAAAAACCGCACTTGCCAAAGAGCAACACGGTCCAGGACTTTTTAGCCACGAAACGTGAGGATCTTGTCCGTGTCGTTCCGTGTGCTTCCGTGGCTGAAGTACGTTTTCAGGTCCAAAGTGGGCCGCGGAAGACACCGACGATACCGGAAGCGCGTCGGCTGGGGAATCCACGGGAATCAATCCTGCCGGCAGGCCGGGGCAGCACCACCGCGGCGAGGCCAGGTCCGGGGTATACCGCCCGGTGCCTCCAGAGTAAAGAGGTGGGATGCAGACTGTCCGATGTTGTCGGATCGCCTGCGCAGCCGGCCCCGAGCCTGACCGTGCGTCACCCGGGACTGGGGCTCAGGTCTCCTGTTTGATCTCGATGTCGCGTCCCGCGTTGACCCGTTCACGCAGTTCCTTGCCCGGCTTGAAATGCGGGACGTATTTCGCGGACAACGCCACGGCCTCGCCGGTCTTGGGGTTGCGGCCGACGCGCGGCGGACGGTAGTGCAGTGAGAAGCTGCCGAAACCGCGGATCTCGATGCGGTTGCCGGTCGAGAGCGACTGGCTCATCTGCTCGAGCAAGCTCTTGACGGCGAGTTCGACGTCCTTGTAGTTCAGATGGCTGTTCTTGCTGGCGATAATTTCAATCAGTTCAGACTTTGTCATTATCTTCTTCCTGATCAGTGATCAGAGCCGGGAGGCCATGGACCATGGCCTCCCTGACCGAACAACACGATAAACGAATAGACGGGGACCCCCAGCCCAATGGACTCAGCTATCCTTGCCTTCCATCTTCTCCTTGAGCAGGTCGCCAAAGCTCGTGGTCGTCCCACCCGAAGAGCGTGAGTAGTCCTGTACCGCTTCGGCTTCCTCATCGCTATCTTTAGCCTTGATGGACAGGCTGATGGTACGGGTCTTGCGATCCACGCCCATGAACTTGGCCTCGACCTCGTCGCCCGGCTTGAGGACGCTGCGGGCGTCTTCGATGCGGTCGCGGGCCAGCTCGGAGGCGCGCAAGGTGCCTTCGACGCCATCGCCCAGATCGATCACCGCTGCCTTGGCATCCACTTCGCGGACCGTGCCCTTCACGATGCTGCCCTTGGCGTGCTCACCGACGAAGTTGGAGAACGGATCGCGATCCATCTGCTTGATACCGAGGGAGATGCGCTCGCGCTCCGGATCGACTGCCAGCACCACGGCCTCGACCTCGTCGCCCTTCTTGAAATTGCGCACCGCCTCTTCGCCCGGCAGGTTCCAGGAGATGTCGGACAGGTGCACCAGGCCATCGATACCGCCGTCCAGGCCGATGAAGATGCCGAAGTCGGTAATGGACTTGATGACGCCCGAGACGCGGTCGTTCTTGTTGTGGGTCGCACCGAACTCGTCCCAGGGATTGGAGTGGCACTGCTTCATGCCGAGCGAGATGCGGCGACGCTCCTCGTCGATGTCGAGCACCATCACCTCGATCTCCTCGCCGATATGCACCATCTTAGCCGGATTGACGTTCTTGTTGGTCCAATCCATCTCGGAGACGTGTACCAGACCCTCGACACCCTCTTCGATCTCGACGAAGCAGCCGTAGTCGGCGATGTTGGTGACCTTGCCGAACAGGCGGGTGTGTTCCGGATAGCGGCGCGCCAGATCCGCCCACGGATCCTGACCCAGTTGCTTCAGGCCCAGGGAGACGCGGTTGCGCTCACGGTCGAACTTCAGCACCTTGACGTCGATCTCGTCACCGACGTTGACGATCTCGGAAGGATGTTTGACGCGCTTCCAGGCCATGTCGGTGATATGCAGCAGGCCATCGATACCACCCAGGTCGACGAACACACCGTAGTCGGTGAGGTTCTTGACTACACCCTTGATGATCATGCCTTCCTGCAGGTTCTTCAGCAGGGCCTCGCGTTCGGCGCTGTATTCGGATTCGACGACGGCGCGGCGCGACACGACCACGTTGTTGCGCTTCTGGTCGAGTTTGATGACCTTGAATTCGAGTTCCTTGCCTTCCAGATAGGCGGTATCGCGTACCGGGCGCACGTCCACCAGGGAACCGGGCAGGAACGCACGGATATCGCTGATGTCGACGGTGAAGCCACCCTTGACCTTGCCGCTGATCATGCCGGTCACGGTCTCGCCATCCTCGAAGGCCTTTTCGAGCACGATCCAGGCGCGCGCACGCTTGGCCTTTTCGCGCGACAGGCGCGTCTCGCCAAAGCCGTCCTCCATCGCGTCCAGTGCGACTTCGACACTGTCGCCCACATGGACCTCGAGTTCGCCCTGTTCGTTACGGAACTGTTCGATCGGGATCACCCCTTCCGACTTCAGTCCGGCGTTGACCACCACCACATCCGAGCGGATGTCGATGACGGTGCCGGTGACAATCGCACCGGGGCGCATTTGCTGATTGGCAATGCTCTGTTCAAACAGTTCTGCAAAACTTTCGCTCATGAAACACGTTTCCTTGAACCGCCGGATAGTCGCGGTTCCGTTGTTGGGCCACCCGAAGGCAGCGGGTTGGTTAATGACAACGCCCGAGTATCATTCCTCCGGGCACCTGAACAAAACTACAAACTCGACACGGACCTGCAATGGATCGTTACACTGACCGTTTAAGACGGATGCCAAGGCAACTGGTGCCGTACCAGATCACGCACGCGGGCCAGTGTAGCGCCGATATCCAGCGTCGAAGTATCGATGACGATGGCATCGTCCGCCGGTTTCAATGGCGCCACCGCCCGGTTCGCATCACGACGGTCACGCTCGGCGATATCGGCCGCGAGCGTGGGAAGACTAGCACTCAACCCTTTCTCTATCAACTGCTTATAGCGCCTGCGCGCGCGTTCCTCGGCGCTCGCGGTGAGGAACAGCTTGAGTGGGGCGTCGGGGAACACCACCGTGCCCATGTCGCGGCCATCCGCGACCAGGCCCGGTGGGCGGCAGAAGGCACGCTGACGCGCCAGCAGGGCCGCGCGAACCGCTGGAATCACGGCCACCTGGGAGGCCGCATTCCCGACAGACTCTGTCCTTATTTCAGTACTGATATCAATATCATTCAAAATAATATTCGAGTTATTTGTCGAAAAAGAGACCGGTAGATTCAGGCCCAGTTCGGCGAGCCGCCCGGCGTCGTCGAGGGCGATCCCCTGTTGCTGGGCGGCAAAGGCCAGGATGCGGTAGAGGGCGCCGCTGTCGAGGAAATGCCAACCGAGTTCCGTGGCCAGGGCCTGGGCGATGGTGCCCTTCCCCGAGCCGCTGGGGCCGTCGATGGCGATGACCGGGACGGCCGCAAAGGTGGATTCGGTCATGCCATCCTCCGGTCCGCCCGGTCAGCCCTGCCGGATGTCGAGGCCCGTGGCACGCGCCAGCGCCACGAAGTGCGGGAAGGAGGTGTTCACGTTGGCGCAGTCGTCGATGTCGATCGGCCCGCCGGCGCACAGCGCCGCCATCGCGAAGGACATGGCGATGCGGTGATCACCGCGGCTGTCGATGCGGCCCTGTCCCAGTGTATTCCCCGGGGTGCCACCCTCGATGATCATGCCGTCCGGGGTCGGCCGGGCGTCGATGCCCAGCACCTGCAGGCCGTCGGCCATCACCTGGATGCGATCGGACTCCTTGACGCGCAGTTCCTCGGCGCCGGTCAGCACGGTGCGCCCCGTGGCACAGGCGGCGGCGACGAACAGCGCGGGGAACTCGTCGATGGCCAGCGGCACCAGTTCCGGCGGGATGTCGATGCCGCGCAGACGGGCGGCGCGCACGCGCAGATCGGCCACCAGTTCGCCGCCGACCTCGCCTTCGTTCAGCACCTCGATGTCGGCCCCCATGGCGCGCAGGATGTCGATCACGCCGGTGCGGGTCGGGTTCATGCCGACATGCTCCAGCACCAGATCCGAGCCGGGTGCGATGCTGGCGCCGACCAGGAAGAAGGCCGCCGAGGAGATGTCCGCCGGCACGTCGATCGGCGCGGCGTAGAGCTGGCCGCCGCCCGGCACGCAGGCGGTGGCGCCGTGCACCTCGACCGGATAGCCCAGGCCCCTGAGCATGCGCTCGGTGTGGTCGCGGGTCGGTGCGGGCTCCGTCACACAGGTGCGGCCCTGGGCGTACAGACCGGCCAGCAGCACACAGGACTTCACCTGCGCGCTGGCCATCGGCAGCGCGTAGCGGATCGCCTGCAGGCGTTGCCCCCCGTGGATGGTGAGCGGCGCGGTGCCGCCTGCGGTGGTCTCGATATGGGCGCCCATCTCCGCCAACGGCTCGGTGACCCGACGCATGGGGCGCTGCGACAGCGAGGCGTCGCCGGTCAGTACGGAATCGAAGGCCTGCCCCGCCAGCAACCCGGCGAGCAGACGCATGGAGGTGCCGGAGTTACCGACATACAGCGGCTCACTCGGCGCCCGCAGGCCGTGCAGACCGACACCGTGAACGCGCACGCTCCCGTCGTACGGTCCTTCGATGGTAACGCCCATGGCACGAAACGCCGTCAGCGTCGCCAGGCTGTCCTCGCCCTCGAGAAACCCGCTGATCTCGGTGATGCCCTCGGCCAGGGCCCCCAGCATGATGGCGCGGTGCGAGATGGACTTGTCCCCCGCCACACGGATGCGCCCGGTGAGCGCGCCGCCGGGCGCGACATGGAAACGAATGTTGGTAGCTGCGTTCATAGGCCTGACCGATCGTTTATTTTTAACCACGAAGGACACAAAGGACACGAAGGGAAATCATGAAAATGCTGCTTGCATCCATGGACAGCACGAGATGGCTATTCTGCCAACAGGGCCCGCATGTTTGCTCTGTAATGCACTTCGTGTCCTTTGTGTCCTTCGTGGTTAAATTGCATTAGGAAAATCACCGCTCATTGTGGCGGTCGCGCGCGGCCTTGGCGTTGCGGAAGACGCGCTCGATCGCGGCGCCGTCGCCGCTGCGGATGGCGTCCGCGAGGTGGTCCAGGTCGCTGCGATAGCGGTCCAGCATGGCGAGCAGCGCCGTACCGTTGGCCAGGCAGATGTCGCGCCACATCACCGGGTCGCTGGAGGCGATGCGGGTGAAGTCGCGAAAACCGCCGGCAGCATACCGGAAAATCTCGTCCTCGTCGCTCATCCGCGCCAGGGTATCGACCATCTGGAAGGCCAGCACGTGCGGCAGGTGGCTGGTGGCGGCCAGCACCTCATCGTGGTGGTCGACATCCATATATTGAACCTGGGCGCCGGCGACCTCCCACATGGCCTGCACACGGGCGGTGGCCGCGGGTGAGGTCTCCGGCAGTGGTGTGAGGATCACCGTGCGGTTGCGGTACAGCCCGGCAAGCGACGCCGCCACCCCACTCTTCTCCGTGCCGGCGATGGGGTGGCCGGGCACGAACCCGGGCGGCACGCCGCCGAAGGCGCGGTGCGCGGCCGCGACCACGCAGGCCTTGGCGCTGCCGGCGTCGGTAACCACCGCGTCCGCCGCCAGTGCCGGGGCGATGCTGCGGAACACCGCCTCCATCGCGCCCAGCGGCACGCACACGACGATCATGTCCGCGCCCTGCACGGCACGGGCCGGATCGGTGTCGAAGCGGTCGATCACGCCGAGATCGACCGCCTCCTGCAGATGCTCGACACGGCGTCCGCAGCCGACGATCTCACTGCAGTAACCGGCGTCCCGCAGCGCGCGCGCCAGCGAGCCACCGATCAAGCCGACGCCGACGACGCACAGGCGGCGGATCATGCCAGTACCTTGCGCAGCGCCGCCCCGGCGCGGCGGTTCTCCTGCGCCAGGCCGAGGGTGATGCGCAGGTGGTTCGGCAGCCCGTAGTTGGCGACCGGGCGCACGATCACGCCTTCACGCAGCAGCGCCTCGTACACCGCTGCCGCCGGCCGGCCGACATCCACGCACAGGAAGTTGCCGACCGACGGAATGGCCTCGAGATCCAGCTCCGCGAGGATCTCCGCCCACTGCGCCATACCGGCCCGGTTGAGCTTGAGGCTGGCCTCCAGATGGGCACGGTCGGTCAGCGCCGCCGTCGCGGCGATCAGTGCCAGGGTATTCACATTGAAGGGCTGCCGCACCCGATTGAGTACATCGGCAATCTCGGGATGCGACAGCGCGAAACCGACCCGCAGGCCGGCGAGACCGAAGGCCTTCGAAAACGTGCGCGTCAGGATCAGATTGGGAAACTGCGCCAGCCAGGGGATGCTGTCCGGATAGTCGGGTTCGTCGACGTATTCGACATAGGCCTCGTCGAGTACCACCACCACCTGACGCGGCACGCGCTGCAGGAACGCGTCCAACTCGTCGCGCTTCAGCCAGGTGCCCGTGGGGTTGTTCGGATTGGCGATGAAGATCATACGGGTCTGGTCGGTGACGGCCGCCAGCATCGCCTCGAGATCGTGCCCATAGCGTGGACCGCGTGAACCGTCGTGTGCCGGTACGACCCGCGCAGCGGCACCGACGGCCTGGGTGACGATCGGATAGACGGCGAACGCATGCTGTGAAAACACCGCTTCCAGACCCGGCTGCAGGAAGGCGCGCGCGATGATCTCGAGCACGTCGTTGGAGCCGTTGCCGAGGGTGATGCCCGCGATATCGACATCGTAGCGGTGTGCCAGCGCACGCTTCAGGTCGAAGCCGTTGCCGTCCGGGTAACGGGCGATCTCGCCCAGCGCACCGCGCATCGCCTCCAGTGCCGCCGGGCTGGGTCCGAGCGGATTCTCGTTGGACGCGAGCTTGATCGCATCGCGCACACCGTACTCGCGCTCCAGTTGGCTCAACGGCTTACCGGGCTCGTAGGGCCGCAGTCCTTGTACACCAGGCGTGGCGAGATCGCAGAATGAGAAAGCAGCGGGCATATGTTTCCAACCACCAAGGACACAAAGGACACGAAGCAATTGCTAACATGTTTTCCTTGGTGTCCTTAGTGTCCTTTGTGGTGGAAGCGTTTCCAGTACGACAAGACGATATCTCAAAGAATCGCACGCGGATAGGAGCCCAGGACCTTGAACAGGCTGGCGTGCTCTTCCAGTTCCTTGAGCGCGGTGGCGACCGGCGCATCCTCGACGTGGCCTTCGATATCGACGAAGAACACGTAGTCCCAGATGCCGCGCCGCGACGGGCGCGACTCGATGCGGGTCATGCTCAATCCGTGGCGCGCCATGGGCTCCAGCATACGGTACAACGCACCCGGCTGATTTTTCATCGAGATCAGCAGCGAGGTCTTGTCCTGCCCGCTCGGCGCGACCGCCTGCCGGCCGATGACCAGGAAGCGCGTCGTGTTACCGGGCTCGTCCTCGATGCGGCTGGCCAGGCGCGTCAGACCGTACAACTCCGCCGCCGCCTCGGCGGCCACAGCCGCACTGCCGGGCTCCTGGGCGGCACGGCGCGCCGCCTCGCCGTTACTGCTGACGGCAACGCGCTCGGCCCGTGGCAGATTTGCATCCAACCATTCGCGGCACTGGGCCAGGGCCTGCTGGTGGGCATACACCCGCTTTACGGTATCGAACGCGGGCTCGCGGCTGAGCAGATACAGTTCGATGCGTAGCGACACCTCGCCGCAGATGCGCAACGGCGAGCGCAGGAACATGTCAAGCGTATGGTTGACTACGCCCTCGGTGGAGTTCTCGATGGGCACGACCCCGTAGTTGCAGTCGCCCGACTCCACCTCCCGGAACACCACGTCGATGTCCGGCAACGCACGCATCTCCACCGAGTGACCGAACTGCTTGAGTACAGCGGCCTGAGTGAAGGTGCCTTCCGGTCCCAGATAGCCGATGGACAGCGGCCGCTCCAGCGCCAGACAGGCCGACATGATTTCGCGGAACAGGCGCGTGATTTCCGCGTCCTCCAGCGGCCCGGTGTTGCGTTCCCGCACCCGCCGCAGGATCTCCGCCTCCCGTTCGGGGCGGTAGAAATCGGCCTGGTCGCCCTGTGCGATCTTCACCTCGGCGACCTGCTGCGCACAGGTGGCGCGTGCACTGATCAGCGCCTGGATCTCGAGATCCAGGGCATCGATACGCTCGCGCAGTTCCTGCAGAGTCGGTTTGTCGGTCATATCAATTGAAGGTTAATAAACCACGAAGGACACGAAGTCACTAAAGCAGTCATTAACAAAGCCTCACGCCGTGTCGGCAGGTGTGAGGCTTTGTTAATGCGGGTTTTGGCATGCGCAATCGATTGCCTTTGTGTCCTTCGTGTCCGTTGTGGTCAATGAATCTCAGACCCCCTATACCGTACGCACGGAGAGCACGCCATCGATCGCTCGCAGGCGCTCGAGGCTGGCTGCGTCCACCGGCATCTCCACGTCGACCAGGGTATAGGCCAGCTCGCCGCGTGACCGATTGAGCATGTCGATGATATTGTGGCCGGTCTCGGCCAATGCGGTGGATATCCGGCCCAGCATATACGGGACGTTGGCGTTGACGATCGCCACCCGGAAACCCGCTGTCCGCGGCATGTTGGCCTCGGGGAAATTCACCGCGTTGAGGACATTGCCGTTCTCCAGAAAATCACGTACCTGATCGGCAACCATGACCGCGCAGTTCTCCTCGGCCTCGATCGTCGAGGCGCCGAGGTGCGGGAGTGTCACGACACGCGGATGATCCTTTAACCGGTTACCGGGGAAATCACAGACGTAGGCATAGACCTTGCCGCTGTCGAGTGCCGCGATCACCGCCTGGTCATCGACGATGCCGTCACGTGCAAAATTCAGCAGCACCACACCTCGCTTCATGGATGTCAGTCGGTCGGCATTGATCATGTGCCGGGTGGCGTCGATCAGCGGCACATGAAAAGTGACGAAGTCGGAGCGGTTGAGCAGATCGTCGACGCTGTTGGCCTGCTGTGCCTCGGAGGACAGTTGCCAGGCACGCTGCACGGTGATGTCCGGATCGAAACCGACGACTCGCATGCCCAATGCAAGTGCGGCATTGCAGACCTTCACGCCGATGGCGCCCAGCCCGATCACACCCAGTGTACGGCCGGGGAGTTCGAAACCGACAAAGTTCTTCTTCCCCGCCTCCACCGCCTTATTGATGGTGGCATCGTCGCCCTGTTGGGCACGCGCGAAATCCCAGGCCTGGCAGATGTTGCGTGCGGCCAGCAGCATGCCGGCGATCACCAGCTCCTTCACCGCGTTGGCATTGGCGCCCGGGGCATTGAACACCGGGATGCCGAGCCTGCTGAGCTTCTCTACGGGAATATTGTTCACACCGGCACCGGCACGCCCGACCGCCTTCAGGGTCGGTGGAATCTCCATATCGTGCATCTTGAACGAACGCAACAGGATCGCATCGGGATGCTGAATTTCAGAGGCGACCTCGTAACGATCGCGCGGCAGCCGTTCCAGCCCGGCGACGGAGATATTGTTCAGCGTGAGAATCTTGTACATGCGTCAGCCTAATTTACGTCATTAACCACGAAGGACACAAAGGACACGAAGTATTTATACCAATGCTTTCCTTTGTGTCCTTCGTGTCCTTTGTGGTTTGAGCTGTGTTCTTTATCCGTTGCGCTGCTGGAAATCGGTCATGAACTCGACCAAGGTGTCGACACCGGCTTCGGGCATGGCGTTGTAGAGACTCGCGCGCATACCGCCTACGGAACGGTGGCCCTTGAGCGCGATCATGCCGGCGGCCTTGGCCTCGGCGAGGAAGGTCTTGTCCAGATCGGGGTTGGCCAGCACGAAGGGCACATTCATCCAGGAACGACAGGCCGGATCGACCGGGTTCCGGTAGAAACCGGAATTGTCGATCGCGGCGTAGAGCTTGTCGGCCTTGCGCTTGTTCATCTCGGCGATCCTGGCAAGGCCGCCCTGCTGCTTGATCCACTGAAACACCAGTCCGGCCAGATACCAGCCGTAGGTTGGCGGGGTGTTGTACATGGATTCATTATCGACGTGAATCTTGTAGTCGAACATGGTTGGCGTGCCCGCGACCGTCTCACCGATCAGATCCTCACGCACGATAACCACAGTCAGGCCCGCTGGGCCGATATTCTTTTGTGCCCCGGCATAGATCAGGCCGAATCTACTGACATCGATAGGCCGCGACAGGATGGTCGAGGACATGTCGACGACCAGCGGCACGTCGCCCGCGTCCGGCACCCAGTGGAATTCCACCCCGCCGATGGTCTCGTTGGGTGTGTAGTGCAGATAGGCGGCATCTTTCGACAGCTGCCACTCACCAAAGGCCGGGATGGTTGTGAAGTTGCTCGCCTCGGAGGTCGCGACGACGTTCACGCCGCAATATCGCTTCGCCTCACTGATGGCCTTCTTCGACCAGGCGCCGGTATTGACGTAGTCCGCACCCTGCTTGCCGCGCAGCAGGTTCATTGGAATCATGGCGAACTGGCTGCTGGCGCCTCCCTGCAGGAACAGCACCTTATAATTGGCCGGGATCCCCATGAGTTCCCGCAGATCGCTCTCCGCCTGAGCCGCGATCGACATGAATTCCTTGCCGCGATGGCTCATCTCCATCACCGACATGCCACTGCCCTGCCAGTCCAGCATCTCCGCACGCGCCTGCTCGAGCACGGTTTCGGGCAATACGGCGGGACCTGCACTGAAATTGTATACGCGCGCCATCTGCTGCAACCTCTATATTTCGGAAAAAGCCATTTAACCACTAAGGACGCGAAGGATGATTATTTCAAAAACCTTTGTGTCCTTGGTGTCCTTTGTGGTTAAACGCATTCAATCTGCTGCAATCTCTAGTTCGGAAAAGCCGCTTAACCACAAAGGACACGAAGTACACGAAGGATAATTATTTCAAAAAACTTTGTGCCCTTGGTGTCCTTTGTGGTTAAACGTATTCAATCTGCTGCAAGCTCTATTTCGGAAAAAGCCATTTAACCACGAAGGACACAAAGGGCACGAAGGATGATTATTTCAAAAACTTCGTGTCCTTGGCGTCCTTTGTGGTTAAACGTATTTAATCTGCTGCAAGCTCTATTTCGGAAAAAGCCATTTAACCACGAAGGACACCAAGGGCACGAAGGATAATTATTTCAAAAACTTCGTGTTCTTTGTGTCCTTAGTGGTTAAACGTATTTAATCAGCCGCGTCACCGTCATCATCCGAGTCGTCCTCTGGTTCGATGATGCGTTCCAGTCCTACCAGCTGCTCGTCGTCTGCCAGGCGGATCAGGCGCACGCCCTGGGTGTTACGGCTCATCTGCGAGACTTCCTCGGCGCGCGTGCGTACCAGGGTGCCGGCGTTACTGATCAACATCAGCTCGTCGGCATCGGTGGCCAGGATCGCACCGACCACCGGCCCGTTGCGCTCGTTGGTCTGGATGGAGATCACACCCTGACCGCCGCGGGTATGCACTGGATACTCATCGATCGGTGTACGCTTGCCGTAGCCGTGGGCCGTGGCGGTGAGCACCTCGCCGCCATCGACGATGATCAGTGCGATGACCTTCTGGTCGTCCTGGAGCCTGATGCCGCGTACGCCGCGGGCAGTGCGGCCCATGGGCCGCACGTCCGTCTCCTTGAAGCGGATCGCCTTGCCGGCGTCGGTGAACAACATGACGTCCCGCACGCCATCGGTGATGGCGACATCGACCAGCTGGTCGCCGTCGCGCAACTCCACGGCAATGATGCCGTTGGTGCGGGGGCGCGCGAAACCGGACAGCGGCGTCTTCTTGATAGTGCCGCTGGTGGTGACCATGAAGACGAACTCGTCGTCGCTGAACGTGCGCACCGGCAGCACGGCATTGATGCGTTCGCCCTCTTCCAGCGGCAACAGATTCACGATCGGCTTGCCGCGTGCGGTACGGCCGGCCTGCGGCAGCTGGTAGACCTTCAGCCAGTAGGCCTTGCCGCGGCTGGAGAAACACAGGATCGTATCGTGCGTGTTGGCAATAAACAGCTTATCGACGAAATCCTCTTCCTTGACCGTGATCGCCGCCCTGCCGCGTCCGCCACGCCGCTGCGCGCTATACTGGGTCAGCGGTTGCGCCTTGGCATAGCCGGTATGCGACAAGGTCACCACCACGTCCTCCTCGGTGATGAGGTCTTCCAGGCTCAGATCGACGTGATCGGCGTTGATCTCGGTGCGGCGCGGGTCGCCGAACTGTGTGCGGATCTCGGTCAGCTCGTCGCGAATCACCTGCATCAGCCGGTCAGGGCTGTTGAGGATGGCCAGCAAGCCATCGATCTTATCCAGCAGCTCCCGGTACTCACCGACGATCTTGCCTTGTTCCAGGCCGGTCAGCTGGTGCAGGCGCAACTCCAGGATCGCCTGGGTCTGCGCCTCGGACAGGCGATAGCCTGCCGCGGTCAGACCGAAACCGGCCGCCAGGTCGTCCGGCCGCGAGGCCTCGCTGCCGGCGCGTGCCAGCATGTCGGTGACGATGCCCGGCTCCCAGGCGCGCCCCATCAGGGCATCGCGGGCCTCGGCGCGACTCGGTGATTGCTTGATGACGGCGATGATCTCATCGATATTGGCGAGCGCCACCGCCAGGCCTTCCAGTATATGGGCCCGCTCCCGCGCCTTGCGCAGATCGAACACCGTGCGCCGTGTCACCACCTCACGGCGGTGGCGGATGAACGCCTCCAGCATCTGCTTGAGGTTCAACAGATGCGGCCGACCATCGACCAGCGCGACCATATTGATGCCGAACACATTCTGCATCTGGGTCTGCTGATAGAGGTTGTTCAGCACGACCTCGGCGACTTCACCGCGCTTGAGCTCGATGACCATGCGCATACCGTCCTTGTCGGACTCATCGCGCAGGTTGCTGATGCCCTCGAGCTTCTTGTCTTTGACCAGCTCGGCGATCCGCTCCAGCAGCCGGGCCTTGTTGACCTGATAGGGCAGTTCGGTGACGACGATGGTCTGCCTGGCGCCTTCCTCACCCTCGATCTCAGTGCGCGCGCGTACATGGATGCGGCCGCGGCCGGTGAGATACGCCTCCTGAATCCCGCGCACACCGTTGATGATGCCGGCAGTCGGGAAGTCCGGGCCGGGGATGTGCTGCATCAGGGCACGGATATCGAGGTCGGGATCGTCGATCAACGCCACACACGCGTTGATGACCTCGGTGAGGTTGTGGGGTGGGATATTGGTTGCCATGCCGACGGCGATGCCGGTGGAACCGTTGATCAACAGGTTCGGCAGGCGGGTCGGGAAGACCGTGGGCTCCCGTTCCGATTCGTCGTAGTTGGTGACGAAATCGACCGTTTCCTTGTCGAGGTCGGCGAGCAACTCATGAGCGATCTTCGCCATGCGCACTTCGGTGTAGCGCATGGCCGCCGGGGCGTCGCCGTCGACCGAACCGAAGTTGCCTTGCCCGTCGATGAGCATGTAGCGCAGCGAGAATGGCTGCGCCATGCGCACGATCGTGTCGTACACGGCGGTATCGCCGTGCGGGTGGTATTTACCGATGACGTCGCCGACGACGCGGGCGGATTTTTTATAGGGTTTGTTCCAGTCGTTGCCCAGTTCGCTCATGGCGAACAGCGCGCGCCGGTGCACGGGTTTGAGCCCGTCGCGCACGTCGGGCAGCGCACGTCCCACGATTACGCTCATGGCGTAATCGAGGTAGGACTGTTTCATCTCGTCTTCGAGATTGACGGGCAGGATTTCTTTGGCGAATTCAGCCATCGACGGGGGGCCGGTCCTTACTATTATTTATATGCTTCCGGTTGCGACGAGGTACCTCATGCCGTCCGGACAGGCGCTAAACCGGCGACATTCTAGCATAGACGCCCCACCCACCGCACCTTATGAAAAACGCCGCAGACCCAGCCTCAACGCCTCACACGCGGATGTCCCCGCTCGGCCCGGCCATCAGTGCGGCCATCTTCGCCGCGGTGGGGCGTTCCACAACGCCGCGCTCGGTGACGATGGCATCCACCAGCTCGGCGGGGGTGATGTCGAAGGCGGGATTCCAGGCCACCGCGCCGCTGGCGGCGACCGGCTGACCGCCGAGCGCCAGCACCTCGGCCGGGTCACGCTGCTCGATGGGGATCTGCGCGCCGCTGGCGATGCCCATGTCAATGGTGGAGGTGGGGGCGACCACCATGAAGCGCACCCCATGGTGGCGCGCGTTCACCGCCAGACCGTAGGTACCAATCTTGTTGGCCACGTCGCCGTTGGCGGCGATGCGGTCGGAACCAACGATCACCCACTGCACACTCCCCTGCCGCATGAGGTGCGCGGCAGCAGCGTCGGCGAGCAGCGTCACCGGAATATTGTCCCGCACCAGTTCCCAGGCCGTCAGTCGCGCACCCTGCAACCAGGGTCGGGTCTCGTCGGCGAACACGGCCTCGATGCGGCCGGTCGCCCAGGCGCTGCGGATCACCCCGAGTGCCGTGCCGTAACCGCCGGTCGCGAGTGAACCGGTGTTGCAGTGCGTCAGCACGCCGTGGGTGTCGGTCAGCAGCGCAGCACCGAGTTCGCCCATACGCCGATTGGCGGCGATGTCCTCGGCATGGATCGCCTCGGCCTCCGCCAGCAGCGCCGGCAGTGGATCGCCTTCGATGGCGACGAACCGGGCGCGCATGCGCGCCAGTGCCCAGAACAGATTCACCGCCGTCGGGCGCGATGCCGCCAGCAGCGCCATATCCGCTTCGATCGCTGTTCGCCAGTCCGGGCCGGCGGTGGCGTAGGCCTGCCGCGCCGCCAGGACGACCCCGTAGGCGGCGGCGATGCCGATGGCGGGGGCACCGCGCACCACCATGGCGCGGATCGCCTGTGCCACCGACGCGGCATCGTTGCAATTGAGGTACTCCTCGCGTACCGGCAGCTGGCGCTGATCGAGCAACACGAGCGCATCATCCTGCCAGGTGACTGCCCGGATGCTGTCATGACGTGTGGAACTTACCTCGAAATGCATCGCGTCCACCCCCACTCAGCGCGCTGTCGTGTGTCTATCCCTGCGATTCTGGCATGGATTTCCGGCATGGGATTCTGGCATAGGACGCGCTGGCTTTGAAACAGCGTCTACTGATAGACTATTGCCGCGTCACCAAACTCCAATCACACACGTGACCTCACGATCAATCAACAATACCAAGGAACTTCACCCATGCGTCACCCTCTGCTTCATATCACACTGATCGCCGCCTGCGGGGGTCTCACCCTCAGCATGACCGTGACCGCCCATGAAGGCGGCACCGCGAACGCGGCCTATGTCGGCGATGCCCGTGGCCATCTCGTGCTGGACGGTTCCGGCAACTGCGTGCGCACCAGTTCCTGGAGCAAAGACCTGGCGATTGCGGAATGCGATCCCGATCTGATGCCGAAGGCCGAACCCGTCGTAACAACCACCCCGGCCCCGGTTCCTCCGGCACCGGCCCCGCAGGTGGTGGCAGAATCCGTTTCATTGAGCGCCGGCGCCCTGTTCGACGTGAACAAGGACATCCTGAAACCGGCCGGTGAGCGGGAGCTGCGTGATCTGGCGGCCCGCATCAGGACCATCGACATCGAGCACATCGACATCGCCGGTCACACCGACAGCACCGGCGCCGAGGCGTACAATCAGGACCTGTCCATGCGTCGGGCCATTGCCGTGAAGAACTTCCTCATCGATGAGGGCATCGACCCGCGCACCCTGTCGACCATCGGCTATGGCGAATCCCGCCCCATCGCCGACAACGGCACCGCGGCAGGCCGCGCGCAGAACCGCCGTGTCGAGGTCACCCTGCGCGGTACCCGTCCAGCGAACTGAGCGCGTCTTCCACGTCCGATCAGGCCATCTTCGGCCGCCGCAAGGCGGCCGATTCGTTTGCAGGATACGTCGGCGCAGCGACGGACCCTGACAAAAACCGATGGCCACGGAAATACACGGAAGCACACGAATAATAAAACCCGCCATGACACCACTTTCGCCCGTCTGTCCGTGTGTATCCGTGGTCAATCTCCTTGCCGGTCCACACTCCAGGATCGACCCCGTACGGTACAGCGACGCGCCACGAACGAATCCGTCCCGGCGGCCGCCCTACGCCGGAATCACGCCACCGAATGACCTCGGACCATCCCACGCTCACACATCTTGACGGACCCTGGAGGATCTCATGGACATACTCGCCGGACTCATCACCCCCGAAATGCTGCAGACCCACGTCATCCCCTGGGTGACGCGTATCGCCGTGGCGCTCGCAATCTTCATCATTGGTCGCTGGATCGCACTACGGTTGCTGTCCGCCACCAAAAGGCTTATGCGCCGTGGTGGCATGGACAGCATGCTGATCGACTTCATGTCCAACATCGTCTATTTCATACTGCTGGCGATCGTCGTCATCGCTACGCTGGACCATCTCGGTGTGCAGACCACCTCGCTGCTCGCCATCGTCGGGGCCGCCGGTCTGGCCATCGGCCTGGCCCTCAAGGATTCACTCGGTAATGTCGCCTCCGGCGTGCTGTTGATCATCTTCCGCCCCTTTCGTGTCGGCGATTTCATCGAGGCGGCCGGCACCAGTGGCATCGTGCAGGCTGTGAACGTCTTCAGCACCGTCCTGGCCACCGGCGACAACCGACAGGTCATCGTTCCCAATGGTCGGATCTATGGCGGCACCATCATCAACGTGACTGCGCGGCCCACCCGCCGCATCGACCTGGTCTTCGGCATCGGCTATGGCGACGACATCCGCACCGCCAAACGCCTCATCGGAGAGGTCATGGCCGAGGACGCACGCATCCTGGCCGAGCCGGCACCAGCGATCTCGCTGGCGGAGCTGGCCGACAGCAGCGTCAACATCAATGCCCGACCCTGGGTGAAGACCGGCGACTACTGGGCGGTGCGTTCCGATCTGCTGGAGAACATCAAGGCGGCCTTCGACGCCAACGGCATCAGCATCCCGTTCCCGCAGCGTGACGTGCACCTGCAGCAGGTCGACGCGGCCTGAGGCGTGCGTCCGGGGCGCTTTTCAGTATACTGACGCGCAACATCGCCACGCCCGACTCATGCAGACCGTCGATACCCTCATTCATGCCGCCTGGATCATCCCTGTCGAACCGGACGGGCGCGTCCTCGGCGAGCACAGTCTCGCCATTCACGAGGGCCGCATCGTGGCGCTGCTGCCGACGGTGGAGGCGCGCCAGCGGTATCGTGGTGCGACGGAGATCGAACGGCCGGCGCACGCGCTGATCCCCGGCCTGATCAACGCCCACACCCACGCGGCGATGACACTGTTGCGCGGCCTGGCCGACGATCTGCCGCTGATGGACTGGCTGCAGCATCACATCTGGCCGGCCGAGGCCCGCTGGGTGAGCGAGGAGTTTGTCCAGGACGGGACCGAACTCGCCATCGCCGAGATGTTGCGCAGCGGCACCACCTGCTTCAATGACATGTACTTCTATCCGGAGGTCACCGCGCGGGCCGCCGCGGCCGCCGGCATGCGCGCCACGGTGGGTCTGATCCTGATCGACTTTCCCACCCGCTATGCCGGTGACGCCGACGATTATCTGGCCAAGGGCCTGGCGCTGCACGACACCTACCGCCATCATCCGCTGATCGGTACGGCGTTCGCGCCACACGCCCCCTACAGTGTCTCGGATGCACCGCTCGCGCGGGTCCGGGTACTCGCCGACGAACTCGATATCCCGGTCCATATGCACGTCCACGAGACTGCGCACGAGGTCGAGCAGGCCGTGGCGCAGCAAGGCCGGCGGCCGCTCGCCCGGCTGCAGGAACTCGGCCTGGTCTCGCCCTCTCTGCTGGCCGTGCACATGACCCAGCTGACCGACGCCGAGATCACACAATGCGCCGCCGCCGGCGTCCACGTGGTGCATTGTCCCGAATCGAATCTCAAGCTCGCCAGCGGCTTCTGCCCCGTGCAACGCCTGCAGCAGGCGGGCGTGAATGTCGCACTGGGTACGGATGGCGCGGCCAGCAACAATGACCTCGATATGCTGGGAGAATTGCGCAGCGCCGCGCTGCTGGCCAAGGCAGTCAGTGGTGACGCCAGCGCCCTGCCGGCGTATCAGGCCCTGCGCATGGCCACCTTGAACGGCGCCATCGCCCTCGGGTTGGGCGATCAGATCGGCTCACTGGTGCCCGGCAAGTGGGCGGACGTCTGCGCCATCCGCCTCGACGAACTCGAATCCACCCCCCTCTACGAGCCGCTGTCACAGATCGTCTACGCCAGCGGCCGGCACCAGGTCACGGATGTGTGGGTCGCCGGCGAGCACCTGCTCAAGGGCCGCGTCCTGACCCGTCTCGATGAGACCGACATCCTGGCCCGCGCCCGCCAGTGGCAGGCGCGCCTCGGCGCGCCGGACGCGGGGACGGACCTTTGAGACCGTTTTAACCACGAAGGACACGAAGGGCACGAAGGTTTCGATTACTCCGGAGTCAGGATGTATCGCTACCATCGTGCGCTGTCATTCCCGCAACAGCGGGATATGGATCGCGGCAGGGATGCCGCTCCTACAGGGTGGGTGTCTGATTTGCCATCCGCATTTTTCCGTGTTGTTCCGTGGATTCCGTGGCCAAAGGGGTTTTTCTCCTCTTGCACGATGTGTAACCAATACCACTGACCACGGTGTAATGAATATTCCTTGGTGTCCTTCGTGTCCTTTGTGGTGAATATACCTACACAAAGCTGCACGCACCGGGGTATCCTTACGCCCATGCCTCACGCCACCCCCAACGTCGACCCTGCCGAGATCGCCAAGTTCGAGGAACTGGCGGCGCGCTGGTGGGATCCGCACAGCGAATTCAAGCCGCTGCACGACATCAACCCGCTGCGGCTGGACTACATTGACCGCCTCGAAGCGCTGCGTGGCAAGCGCGTACTGGACGTCGGCTGCGGCGGCGGCCTGCTGAGCGAAGGCATGGCTGCGCGCGGCGCCCAGGTCACCGGCATCGACATGGGCGAGGCGCCGCTGTCGGTGGCCAGGCTGCACCTCTACGAATCCGGCCTCGAGGTCGACTACCGGCAGATCACCGCCGAAGGCATGGCAGATGAACAGCCCGGCGCCTTCGATATCGTCACCTGTCTGGAGATGCTCGAACACGTACCTGCGCCGGACTCGGTGATCACCGCCTGCGCGCGTCTGGTCAAGCCCGGTGGGCTGGTGGTGTTCTCCACCATCAACCGCAATCCGAAGTCGTATCTGCTCGCCATCGTCGGGGCCGAATACGTCCTGCGCATGCTGCCCAGGGGCACCCACGACTTCCGCAAATTCATCCGCCCCTCGGAACTCGACGAGTGGGCGCGCGCCGCGGAACTCGAACTGTGCGACATCACCGGCATGAGCTACAACCCGCTCACCGCAACCTACCGCCTGGGCCGCGACGTCGACGTGAATTACCTCGCCGCCTATCGCCGCTGAATCGCCACGGACGTGGAAAGATTTTTGGCCACGGAAGCACACGGAACAACACGGAAAAATGCGGGTGGCAAATCAGGCGCCCACCCTGTCAAGAGCAGCAGTTCTACCGTGATTCATGCGCACGGCGAACCCAGGTCATCGCGCCAGGAATGGCGCTCCTACGAAAACCTGCGCGACACCTGTAGGAGCGGCATTCCTGCCGCGATCCATATCCCGCTGTTGCGGGGATGACAGCGCACGATGGTAGCGATACATCCTGACTCCGGAGTAATCGAAACCTTCGTGTCCTTCGTGTCCTTTGTGGTGACTATGCCTACACAAAGATGCCTACAACGAGTTATCCTCACGCCCATGCCCCACACACTGACCCCGGTGCAGCGCATTCGCACCGTCCTGTTCGATCTTGACGGCACCCTGCTCGATACCGCGCCCGATCTCGCCTTTGCATTGAACGAGACCCTGCGTGCATTCGGCCAGGCCCCGCTGCCGTACGAAGCCATCCGTCCGGTGGTCTCGCACGGCGGTGTCGCCCTGATCAGACTCGGCTTCGGCCTCGGCCCGGATGATGACGGCTATCATCCACGGCGCCAATATCTGCTCGACAGCTATCGCGCCAACATCGCGCGTGCGACCCGCCCTTTCGCCGGGATGACCGACGTGCTGGACACGCTGGAGCGTCAGGGGCTGAACTGGGGTGTGGTCACCAACAAGCCCGCTTGGCTTACCGAACCGCTGCTGCAGGCGCTCGACCTGTTCGAGCGCGCCGTCGTCGTCGTCAGCGGCGACACCCTCGACGAACGCAAGCCCCATCCCGCCCCCCTGCTGCTCGCCAGTGAACGCGCCGGCTCGCAGGCGCACGAATGCCTCTACGTCGGCGACGCCCGGCGCGACATCGAGGCCGGCCACAACGCCGGCATGGCGACGCTGGTCGCGCTGTTTGGGTACATCGGCGACGAGGACGATCCGCACGCCTGGGGTGCGGATGCATTAATCGAGAGGCCCGAGGATATTCTCACCTGGCTCGACGCCCGGGGCGACGAGCCAGGGCACGTCGCTGGCGCCGACACACCCGAGGACTGAATGTATGCAACTCCCTCGGCCGCACCAGCATATGGAAAGACACGGACGCCAGCACCGTACGGCCCGCCATCCCTGAGGTCGCCCTGCGTCCCTTGCGGACGGGTCCGGCCCGCCCTCCCCGGCCGGCACCAATGCTATGATGCCGGCCATGCCGCTGCCGCCCATCGATCTGCCCGTCTTCATCCTCGCCGTGGTGCTGGCCGCCCTGCTGGGCGGGCTGTTGGTGTATCTCGTGCAGCACCGCAAACAAACGGCCCTGCACGCGGAGGCCGCGCGGCTGGAGGCAGAGCTCACCGTCGAGCGGCGCCGGGCCGAGGAACGGCTGGCCTCGCTGGAGGACGCACGCACGCAGCTGCGCGAGACCTTCGGCACGATGGCCAGCCAGGCGCTCAAGCACAACAGCGGCGAATTCCTGAAGCTCGCCCGGGAGAATCTCCGTGCCTTCCAGACGCACGCCGAAGGCAGCCTCAGCCAGCGCGAAAAGGCCGTCGAGACGCTGGTCAAGCCTATCCGCGAGGCCCTGGAGAAGACCGAGGTGCAGATCCGGCACATGGAGCACGAACGCAAAGAGGCCTACGGCTCGCTGACCAAACACCTCGAAACCATGGCCGAATCCCAACGCCTGCTGCAGGGTGAGACCCGCAGCCTGGTGCAGGCACTGCGTCGCCCCGAGGTGCGCGGCCAGTGGGGTGAACTGACGCTCAAGCGTCTGGCGGAACTCGCCGGCATGGTCGACCGCTGCGATTTCTTCGAACAGGAGGGGGTGCAGACCGATGCCGGCCGCCAGCGTCCGGACATGATCATCCGCATGCCGGATAAGCGCGAGATCATCGTCGATGCCAAGACGCCGTTGGACGCCTACCTCAACGCCATCGAGGCCAGCAACGACGACACCCGTCGGCACGAGCTCGAACGGCATGCGCGCAAGGTGCGCGAGCGGGTCCGCGAGTTGTCCTCCAAGGCCTATTGGCAGCAGTTCCCACAGGCACCGGATTTCGTCGTGCTGTTCATTCCCGGTGACCAGTTCCTGAGCTCGGCGCTGGAGTACGATCGGCAGTTGTTGGAGGATGCCCTGGCGGCCAGGGTGATCCTGGCGACGCCGACGAGCTTCGTCGCACTGCTGCGCGCCATCGCCTTCGGTTGGCGTCAGGATGCACTGACCGAGAACGCCGAGATCATTCGCAAGGTCGGCGAGGACCTGTACCAGCGCCTGAGCACCTTCACGGAACATCTTGCCAAGATCGGCAGGAGCCTGGATACCAGCGTCAACGCCTACAACAAGGCCGTCGGCTCTTTCGACAGCCGCATCCTGCCGGGTGCGCGCAAGTTCACCGAACTCGGCATCGCCTCCAAGTCCGAGATCGCCGAACCGGAACAGGTCGAACGCGCAGCCCGCACGGTGCAGGCCGGCGAGACGACGAACGAAGACGCTATCCAGGAGGGGACGGAAGATAATGGCACTTCGTAAAGCCATGTCTCGGCCACAGAAGCACACGGAAAAACACGGACAAGATCCTATGCTTTACATGACAGCCCGCATCACCTGCCAGAGGCTGGGGCAGAGTCTCGCGATGTGGCTTCATTTCCGTGTGCTTCCGTGTGCTTCCGTGGCAAATACGATTTTCAGGATGAACATGAGGCCTCGTCGTCGCTCGTGTTCAATGCCATCTACGTGCGGATGACGTTCCCCACTCATGCCTGACCGTGCACTCGAACGGGCCTATGCCGACTGCCTGGCCAGCGCCCGCTCCCATTACGAGAACTTTCCGGTGGCCTCCTGGCTGCTGCCGCGCGCGTTGCGCCGGCCGGTGGCGGTGATCTATGCCTTTGCACGCCAGGCCGACGATATCGCCGACGAGGGTGATCTCGCAGCGGAAGCCCGGCTGGCGCGGCTGGCGGAGCTCGATGAGTTGCTGGATGGCATCGCCGCCGGCGTGCCGCCGACGACGTCCGCGGATCCGGGCCTGGCCCTGGCGCTGGCCGATGTCATCGGGCGCCAGCGTCTGCCGATCGGGCTGTTCCGCGATCTGCTCAGTGCCTTCCGCCAGGATGTCACCCAGAAACGGTATGCGAATTTCGGTGAAGTCATGGACTATTGCCGGCGCTCGGCCAATCCGGTCGGGCGCCTGCTGCTGCATCTGCAGGGGTGCACGGATACGCGTGACCTCGCCTGCTCCGATGCCATCTGCAGCGCGCTGCAGCTGATCAATTTCTATCAGGACCTGGGCCAGGATTACGCCGAGAACGGGCGTATCTACCTCCCGCAGGACGAGATGCAGCACCACGGCGTCGATGAGAGCCATTTTCGCGAGCGGCGCACGGATTTCGGCATGCAACAGCTGATGCGCAGCCAATACGCCCGCACCTTCCGTTTACTGCGGGCAGGCGCCCCGCTGGCCCGGCGCCTGCCCGGCCGCTTCGGCTTCGAGCTGCGCCTGACGGTGCTGGGTGGGCGTCGTATCCTCGAACGGCTCGACCAGAACCGCACGGATGTGTTCGCGCGGCCGCGGCTGACGCGCAACGACTGGGCCAGGATCGTCTGGCGGGCCCTGCGCCGACACTGATGCCGGAGACCGGCCGATCGTTTATGCTTGCCCCCATGTCCGCCCAACCCCAGCCCCGCGAGCCCTTCGACTACTGCCAGGCCAAAGCCGCCGCCAGCGGGTCGAGCTTCTATTACGCGTTCCGTTTC
Source organism: Gammaproteobacteria bacterium (assembly GCA_019911805.1). NCBI lineage: Bacteria > Pseudomonadati > Pseudomonadota > Gammaproteobacteria > Gammaproteobacteria bacterium. The sequence continues at coordinate 12,100 of JAIOJV010000098.1, read as the reverse complement.
CTGCCTGAGCCGCAGCGGCGCGCCATCATCGCCCTGTATGCCTTTTGCCGCGAGGTCGACGATGTCGTCGACGAATGCAGCGATGCTGGCGTGGCACACCTCAAGCTGCAGTGGTGGCGCGACGAGCTGCAGCGCACCTTCGCCGGCAACCCGCAGCACCCGGTCGGTCAGGCGCTGGCCGAGCAGATCCCTGTCTACAACCTGCCGCAGGAATATTTTTTGGAGATCATCGATGGCATGGAAATGGACCTGCAGCAGTACCGCTACGCCGCCTTCAAGGATCTGGCGCTGTATTGCTATCGGGTCGCCGGCGTCGTCGGCCTGCTGTCGGCGGAGATCTTCGGCTACCGCAATCGCCAGACACTGAAATATGCCACCCAGCTGGGTACCGCCTTCCAGCTGACGAACATCCTGCGGGATGTCGGCGAGGATGCACGCCGTGGCCGCATCTACCTACCCGAGGACGAACTGCGGCGCTTTGGGGTGAACGAACAAGATATCCTGAGCGGCCAGCATACCGAGCAGGTGCAGCAGCTACTGGTCCATCAGCTCGAACGGGCGCGCCAGCACTATCGCAGCGCCCTCGCCCTGCTGCCCGCCGAAGACCGGCCGGCGCAGCGTGCCGGGTTGATCATGACGGAGATCTATCAGGCCACGCTGAACGAGATCGAGCGTGATGGTCTGCGTGTGCTGGAACGGCGCGTCGCGCTGACGCCGCTGCGCAAATTCTGGATCGCCTGGCGCACGGCCCGCCGGGAAAGCCGCGCCACCCCGGCCGATGGCTGAGGCCCCTACGACACCACCGCCGGTCCTCGTGATCGGCGGTGGCTGGGCCGGCCTGGCCGCGGCGGTGACGCTGGCCGATGCGGGCCGCCCGGTCACGCTCATCGAGGGGGCGCGCCAATTGGGCGGACGCGCGCGCTGCGTGCGCTTCGGCGAGCGGCGCGTCGATAACGGTCAGCACATCATGGTGGGCGCCTATCGTGCGCTGCTGGGGCTGCTGGACACACTGGGCGTGTCACCGACCGAGGCCTTCCTGCGCCTGCCGCTCGATCTCCACCTGCGCAGTCTGCGGCGGGCCGACCTGCGCCTGCGCGCCCGGCGGCTGCCGGCCCCGCTGCACCTTGCCGTCGCCGTCCTCACCGCCCGCGGCCTGCCACCGGCATCGCGGCTGCGACTGGCACGCTTCGCCGTGCGCCTGCTGCGTCGGCGCATCGAGCTTGGCAGCGACATCAGTGCCCAGGCGCTGCTGCTCAGCGAAGGCCAGGACGCCCGCCTGATCCAGGCACTCTGGAACCCGCTGTGCCTCGCCACCATGAACACACCGCTCAACGAGGCCTCGGCGCTGCTGTTCCTGGAAGTGCTGCAACGCACCTTCGGCGGCGACGCCCACCAGGGTGACCTGCTCATCCCGCGCACCGATCTGGGTGCCCTGCTGCCCGAACCGGCGATGGAGTTCATCGAGCGCCGTGGCGGCAGCGTGGTTCTCAGCCGGCGTATCCGGGCCCTGGAACTGGACGGCGACCGTCTTGCCGGTATTCGCTGGCAGGACGGTACATGCCAGACGACGCAGGCCATTCTGGCGGTCAATCCGACCATGTGCCGGCGGCTGCTGATGCCCCATCCCCCGCTCGCGGCGATCGCCGCCCACATCGGGGAACTGCGCCACGAACCCATCACGACCGTTTATCTGCGTTACCCGGAGTCCGTGCGCATCGATGCTGCACTGCAGGGTCTGCTGGATGGGCTCGGCCAATGGCTGGTCGATCGCCAGTTCAGCGGGCTGCCAGGGACGGTCGCGGTCGTGATCAGCGGCCGCGGCGAGCACCTGTCTCTTGCCGCGGACGTACTGGCCGCCCGCGTGGGTGCGGAGCTCGCCGCGCTCTATCCGGATTGGCCGGCTGCCGTCGACCATCTGGTCGTCCGGGAAAAACGTGCCACCTTCGCCGCCACCCCCGGCGTCGACCACGTCCGGCCGGCCCAGCAGACCCCGGTGGCCGGACTGTGGCTGGCCGGTGATTTCACGGCTACCGGCCTCCCCGCCACACTCGAAGGCGCGGTGCTGAGCGGGCGGCGGGCCGCTGCAGGCATCCTCAGCGAAGGCTAGAAGCCGCTCCAATTCGAATGGCACGTACCTGACCCCTTCTTGGCCACGGAACAACACGGAAAACATCTATTTCCAAAACCGGTGCTCGTGGCTCGATCTTGTAGGGTGCGTCGAGGCGCAGCCTGACGCACCAAAATTCTGCGCCTGTGGGGTGGAGTGGGGCGTGAGGCGCAAACCCCAAACCCCAAACCCCAAACCCTTTTTGGCCACGGAAGAACACGGAACAACACGGAAAAAATACTCTTGTAAAAGCCCAGACTTCACGCGACGCGCGTTGTTGCATAGCGCCGGGCCAATGGCCACGCTACGGTTTTTGCAATAAGTTTTCCGTGTTGTTCCGTGTTCTTCCGTGGCTAAAATCGGGTTTGGGTTTTACGCCTCACGCCTCACTCCGCGCCACAGCGCGAATACAATACAAGGGTGCGTCGAGGCGTAGCCTGACGCACCAGCTTCCCGCGCCACGGTGCGTCGCTGGCGCCGACGCACCCTACAAGGGCTCGGCTCCCGTAGGAACGCCATACCTCTCTAATCCCATCGGATTGCTCAACTTCCACCCTCCGGCGCCGACAAGAGCCGAGGCAGGTCGTGTTCAGAAACAGACGGGTTGGAAAGCCCGCACACTGGTCGAGGGAAGCCTCCGTGGAGAAGCAGGTCGACAGCAGGGACTTGAAGCCGGGCATGTACGTCGCGCGACTCGACCGGCCGTGGGTGGAGACACCGTTCCTGTTTCAGGGTTTCCACATCCACACGCAGTACGACATCGCCGAACTGCAGCGCCACTGCCATTTCGTCTACATCGATACCGAACGCGGCGCACCGGCCAGCCGCTACCGCGACGAAGATCCGGCCCGCGCCCGTGCCGCTGACACCCAGCTGCGGAATATCTGCCGCACCACCTGCGGCCAGCCCGTCTATCCGGACAGTGTGAGCGTCGAAGACAAACTCGCACCGGCGCGTGCCAGTCATCAGGGCGCCTGTGACCGCATCGGCGCCATCCTCGACGACATCCGTGCCGGCCGTAAACTGAACGTGCGCGAGGCCGAACACGCCGTCAGCGGCATGATCGAGAGTATCCTGCGCAACCCCGACGCCTTCATGTGGCTGACCAAACTGAAGGACAAGGATTCCTACACCTACGCCCATTCCATCGACGCCTGTGCCCTGGCCATCACCTTCGGGCGCCACCTCGGCCTGCCGCGTCCGGAACTGCAGCAGGTGGCCGTCGGCACACTGCTGTTCGACATCGGCAAGATGAAACTGCCCACCGAGCTGTTGGAAAAGCCCGGGCGACTGACCGCGGCGGAGTTTGCACTGGTGCAGGCGCACGTTGGGCACAGCGTGGAGTTGATGGCGGACAGCAAGGACATCTCACCCACCGCCATCGAAGTCGCCCACAGCCACCACGAGCGCCACAACGGCAAGGGCTACCCGCGTGGACTGAACTCCGAACAGACCTCGGTGTACGGCAAGATCGCCGCCATCGTCGACTGCTACGACGCCATCACCAGCAATCGGCCCTACGCCGTCGCGGTGTCGCAGCACGAGGCGATCCGCAACCTGTACGCGTGGCGCAACGTCGATTTTCAGGAGGAACTGGTCGAACAGTTCATCCAATGCCTGGGGGTCTACCCCACCGGTACACTGGTCGAACTGAGCACCGGTCAGGTGGGTATCGTGCTGTCGCAGAATCGGGTGCGCCGCCTGCGCCCCAAGGTCATGCTGGTACTGGACCCCGACAAGGTTGCCTACGAGATCGCACCGACCGTCGACCTGATGCGCGAGGAGTCCGCGAGCCGGAGGCTCGAGATCGCCCGCTCACTGGAACCCGGCGCCTACGGCATCGACCCGGCCGCCTACTTTCTATGAGCTGCCGCCATGGAATGTGACCCGCTGACCGGCCTGCCGAACCGGCACACCTTCTTCCGCCGTCTGGAAGACCAGATCAGGTGCAGCGGCCAGTTCGGGGAGTTGCTGGGTGTCATCGTCGTCAATCTGCGCCGCTTCCGCCACATCAACCGGGAATACGGGTACACGGTCGGTGACGCCCTGCTGCAGGAGGCCGGCCAGCGCATCCGTGCGGCACTGCGCCAGTCCGATACCGTCGCCCGCATCGGCGCCGACGAATTCGCCCTGCTGCTCCCCGGGCTGATCAACCCCGGTCATGCCCAGTTGGCCGCCCACAAGATCAACCAGATCCTGAGTGAGCCCTTCCTGATCGGCGACCTGCGGCTGCGGCTGCGCAGCTACGCCGGTGTCGCACTGTTCCCGGAGCACGCCGACGACGGCCAACAGCTCATGCAGGCGGTGGACCGGGCCTTGGCCGAGGCAGACTCCAGCGCAGCGGCATGCACATTCTTCAGCGAGCAGCTGGCGGTGACCGAGCCCTGTCTGCTGGCGCTGGAGACGGATCTCCAGGAGGCCATCGACGGCAACGATCTGCGCGCCTACCTGCAGCCCCAGATAGACCTCGAACACGGACGGGTGGCCGGTTTCGAGAGCCTGACACGCTGGAATCATGGGCAATACGGCGAGATACCGCCTGATCAGTTTATCGCCCTGGCGGAGCAGACGGGGCTGATCGAGTCGTTGACCTTCTGGTCTCTGAAGACCTCGTTGCATCACCTGCGCATGCTGCAGCAGTTGCAGCCGGGGCTGACGATGGCCGTGAACCTGTCGCCGGGCATCCTGCATCACGAAGACCTGGTCGAACTCGTGCAGCAGGCGCTGGCGATCTGGAACACACCGCCGCGGCAACTGGTGCTGGAGATCACCGAAGGTGCAGTGATGCACCAGCCGGATCGCGGCCTGGATGTGCTGCGGCGTCTGCATGCGCTGGGCGTCGGTTTGTCGATCGACGATTTCGGAACGGGGTATTCGTCACTCGCCTATCTGAAGCGCCTGCCAGTGGATGAGATCAAGATCGACAAGTCTTTCGTCCGTGATCTCCACCGGGACGCCGGCGACGAGAAGATCGTGCGCAGTATCATCACGCTGGCACATAATTTCGGCATGTGCGTGGTGGCGGAAGGTGTGGAGGAGCAGTCGACCCTGGAGCGGCTCGCCGATCTCGGCTGCGACTGCGCCCAGGGCTACCATATCGCGCCGGCGTTGCGCGCTGACGATGCCGCCGCCTGGCTGAGCCACCCCGGCGACCACCTGCAGGACCTCGCCGGGCCGGCCCGTACCGCCCGCCGTTCGTAAGCCAGCGGCAACGGCCGCACGATCCAGCAGCCTGATCTGTCGCGGGACCCCCGGAACTTCACAGGCAAGCCCATACTGGCGTGCACTCAAACCCTTTTTGGCCACGGAAGCACACGGAACAACACGGAATGTAAAACCCATCGTGGCCTGACACCGGTAGGAGCGGCATTCCTGCCGCGACCCCGGCGGGAACGCCCGATCCAATCGCTGCGTGTTCAGTCATAAGAATTTCTTCGTGTCCTTTGTGTCCTTCGTGGTGAAGGAAATTGAGTATCAACAGCAGAGCGCCGGCATGAACGTCCAGCGCATCCGGGCGTATGTCGATATCTTATAGATTCGCCATTTCACCACGAAGGACACAAAGGACACGAAGGAATAATCATTGCAGAACCGGCTCGTCGATCAGGCTCGGTTGCACTCGCATCGAAATGCATTTGGTCATGGAACCACACGGAAATACACGGAATGTAAAACCCATCGTGGCCTGACACCTGTAGGAGCGGCATTCCTGCCGCGATCCTGGCGGGCTGTCCGCCCAATCCAATCGCGCCAGGAATGGCGCTCCTACATCAGAAGCTCTGCTGTGTCGCTCGCCCAATCCAATCGCTGCGTGTTCAGTCAGTGGAAAAAATCGGTTTTTATAGGATAATGCCGGCTCCTCCAGCCTGACCGACGAGCCGGCATGCCCGCACACACGCCCCCCAAGGACCTGCTGTCCGAGCGCATCATCCTGATCACTGGCGCCGGCGACGGCATCGGGCGCGCCGCAGCCCTGGCCTGCGCGGCTCATGGCGCCACCGTGGTGCTGCTGGGGCGGACCATCCGCAAGCTGGAAGAGACCTACGATCAGATCGAACAGGCCGGCCACCCGCAGGCGGCGATCTATCCCATGAACCTCGAAGGGGCCACGCCCAAGGATTATGGCGATCTGGCGGCGACGCTGGAGACCGAGTTCGGGCGCCTCGACGGCCTGCTGCACAATGCCGCGCTGCTCGGTACGCTGGCGCCCATCGCGCATCAGGATGTCGAACTGTGGTTCAAGGTCATGCAGGTGAATCTGCATGCCCCTTTCCTGCTGACGCGCGCCTGCCTGGGGCTGCTGATGAAGTCGCCGGATGCCTCGCTGCTGTTCACATCCGACAGCGTCGGCCGGCGGGGGCGTGCCTACTGGGGTGCTTACGGGGTAGCGAAATTCGGCCTCGAAGGACTGAGCCAGATCCTCGCCCAGGAGCTGGAGACCAACACCACGGTGCGGGTCAACAGCATCGACCCGGGGCCGACCGGCACGCGCCTGCGCACCCAGGCCTACCCGGGCGAAAACGCCCTGGCGCTGCCGACCCCCGAGAGCATCATGCCGGCCTACCTGTACCTGCTCGGCCCCGACAGCCGCGGTGTGACCGGCCAGCAGTTCGATGCACAGAACTTCGACTGGCCGGCCACCACCCCCTCCTGAGGCGACGCCTCACTCCATCAGATCGACCGGGATGCCCTGCGCCCTCAGGGCGTCGGCGCGTGTCTGAACGAAACGCTGGAAGCTCGGCTGCTCCCGGTAGGTGCCCGAGGCCACATAGTCCAGCACCGATTGGATATGGAAGGCCTTCAGATAGGCCTCGGCGCGAAATACCTCATGACCGTCCGCATCGAACAGCACCACCGTCGGGGCATACTGCACCTTGAGATCCTGCGCCCATTGCCCGGACGTCGTCTGCACGCCGGCCGGCGTGGTCACCGGCGTCTTGCCCCACAGATCCAGCAAGGCCACATCGAAGTGCCCCAGTAGGGCGCGGCTTTCGGCACGCTGCAGGATATCCAGATGCAGTTCATCGCAGGCGGCGCATTCGGTCTGTTCGAAGAACACCGCCAGCGGCCTGCCGGAGCCCCGCGTAGCGAGCCCGTAGGGCGGCTGGAGGTAACCGGGCTCCTGGTGCAGCCGGCCGTGGGCGGGCACTGGCTCCACCGCGGCCAGATACTCCCGGAACGACTGTTTCGTCTCGGCATGCGTGCCGACGTACTCGAGCGCGGCCAGGAAGCGGTGCGGGGGATAATAGCCGTTGACCCGCAACACCACCGCGCCGGATTCGTTCAGGAACAGCAACGTCGGTGTGAACATCACCCGCAGGTCGGTGGCGAACTGTTTCTCGGTGGTCATCCCGCCGGAGAGGCCGGTCACCTCGCGGTCACCCCACATATTGATTGCAATGACATCGAAGCCGGTGCGCGTCTTTTCCACCACGTCGTGCAGGGCAAAATTGGTGTTCAATAATTTCTCGCAGTACGGGCAGCCGTCCTGATAGAAATACAGTACCACGCGCTTGCCGGCGGCCGTCGCCTCGGCGATGTCCTCGCGGATATCCAGGAAGGAGTGTTTGAACCACGCCGGCTTCTCGTGATAGCCGGGATTCACCAGACCGGGGCCCAGTTCCCCCGCGGGGGCCCGGGTCTGCGCCGGAGTCTGCACCGGGGTCTGCGCCTCGGTGCGCACCTCCGCCGGCGTCTCGCCGTGTGCCCCCACGGGGAAGACCACCAGAGGGAGAACCACCAGTCCAAGTAGGTACAACAGTCGCCGCAGCATGCGTTCACCTCCAACGGGGGGTGCTATCGAAGTCTGTCTCCCGACACTACGGGTTATCAGGTTGGTGGACAACCGGCGCGGTTGGCGCCTTGCCGCAGGCGGCAAAATCCCTCCTCACCCGGGCGGCAGAGGGCAAAGTCAACTTATTGACGGTCGCTGAGTGCCCTTGGAAAATAACGCTAGTAAACTGAATTTAAGGGGTTTAGTCTACTGCCCCAAAGAATTGGCACAGATCTGGCAGTCCGCCAGGCTCGTGCCGACAACGGATCACCGCAATGGCGTTGCCCATGCAAACCCAGGCCGACAATTTGAAGACCATCGCACTGGAACCGCCCACCGCGGACGCTGCGTATGGCACCGACGATTTCGCCGATCACCTGCTGCAGATGACGCAGTCACTGCAGACCACGCTCGACATCCCATTGTTGCTGGACCTGTTCCAGCAGCAGACCGAACGCAACGTGCCGCTGGACGGTCTGGAATACGAGCCTACGACCCCAGGGCTGGCACAGCGCCGCGGCGAGCGCGCCCGCCATACGGCACGCTACACCCTCAAGCTCGGCGACCTCGATCTCGGCAACCTGGTGTTCCGGCGGCGGACGAAATTCACTGAGGACGAGATCGCCATCATCGAGAAGCTGTTGTGCTGCCTGCTGTATCCGCTGCGCAATGCCCTGCTCTATCATGACGCCCTCGCACTCGCGCAGAAGGATGCGCTGACCGGCATCTGCAACCGTTCCGCCTTCGACGACGCGCTCCGCGCCGAGGTCAGCCTGGCACGCCGTCACGGCACGCCCCTGTCGCTCGTCCTGTTCGACATCGATCATTTCAAACAAGTCAACGACACCTACGGTCACACGCAGGGCGACAACGCTATTCGTGCGGTGGTGCGCTGCGCCCAGCAGTGCGCACGCAACACGGACCTGCTGTTCCGCTACGGGGGTGAGGAGTTCGTGATGATATTGCGCAACACCACGACGGCCGGCGCCTACCTGCTGGCCGACCGCATCCGCCGCAAGGTGGCAAAACTGGAATGCCAGGGCGAGCGCAAGCCCATCGTCATGACCATCAGCGCCGGCGTCGCCTGCCTCACCGACACGGAATCCGCCAGTCAACTGTTCGATCGCACCGACCAGGCGCTCTATGCCGCCAAGCACGCCGGCCGCAACCGGGTCCAGGCCGCCGACTGACGCCTTACCGATCGTTACAAACCGTTTTACCGCAAAGGACGCGAAGGCGCGCAAAGGAAATCATCAACGAGCGCTACACCTAAAAAACTTATTTTGGCCACGGAAGCACACGGAAATACACGGAATGTAAAACCCCCCACATTCTTATCTTCCGTGTATTTCCGTGGCCAATGCGGTTTTCGGGTTTATTTAAAAACGCCTGTGCAGGACGCGAAGGCGCGTAAAGGAAGATCATCAACGCGTATTAAACCTAAAACTTATTTCAGCCACGGAAGCACACGGAAATACACGGAAGATGGGGATACAGCGGGTTTCGCATTCCGTGTATTTCCGTGTGTTTCCGTGGCCAATACGGTTTTTGGGTTTATTTCAGAATTTCCTTTGCGCGCCTTCGCGTCCTTTGCGGTAAAAATTCCTTTCGCCACACCGCACCGCACGGTCGCGCCCGGTCACAGCCGCTTTCCCGGGCAGAGCCTGCGCAGGCAGCAGTCTCCGCACTGGGGTCTGACCCGGCAGTGATATTTGGCGTGCACCACGATCAGGGCATGGTATTCGTTGAACAGCGCCACATCCGGCCCGAGTGCCCGTTCGCAGGCATGGCGCAGTGCCTCGTAGCCTTCGCCGCCCTCGATCAGACCCAGACGCGTGAACAGGCGCCGCGTGTAGGCGTCGATCACGAACACCGGGCGTTCGAAGGCATACAACAGGATGTCGTCGGCGGTCTCCGGACCGACGCCGTTGATGGTCAGCAGCGCCTGCCGCAGGGTCGCCGTGTCCTGCTGCATCAGCACCGCATATTCACCGCCGTCCCGGTACCAGCGGCAGAAATTGCGCAGCCGGCGCGCCTTGACGTTGAAGTAGCCCGAGGGTCGCAGCCATTCGGCCAGACGGTCCACGTCGACGGCGAGCAGGGTCGCCGGATCCAGCGCGTCGTTGACGATGAGGTTGGCGATGGCGCGCTCGACGTTGATCCAGGCCGTGTTCTGGGTGAGCACGGCGCCGACCATGATCTCGAAGGGGGAATCGCCGGGCCACCAGTGCTGTGGGCCGTGACGCGCCAGCAGCCGGGCGTAGACCGCGCGCAGCCGACGTGGGGGCAGGCGCACGGTCATGGGGCTCAGCGTTGCCGCGGGCGCGTTCTTGACCGGGAGCCAGGCCCGGATTCCGATTGGGGGCCTGATCGGGAGCTTGACCCCGCTCCGGACCGGGGGCCTTCCGGGCGGGCGCCGGGTTTGCCCCGGCGTGCGTCCTCGCGGGAGGTCGGCTGGCGGTCGGCGGGGCGCGCCGCGGAACGGCCCGGGTGCTTGCCGGATGGCGCGCCCGTTGGCTTGTCCGTCCGGGCACGGGGCGTGGTCGCGGCCTTGGTGGGTTGCACCGGCCTGGGTACCGGCATCCCGGCCGTCTGATACAGCGCGCGCACCTCGTCGGCAGTCAGTTCGCGCCATTTTCCGGCCGGTGGACGCCGGCCCAGTTCGATCGGTCCGTAGCGCACGCGGATGAGACGGTTGACCTGTACACCCTGCGATTCCCACAGGCGCCGCACCTCGCGGTTGCGACCTTCGGTCAGCACTACGTGATACCAGCGGTTCGCCCCCTGTCCACCGGCGTCGCGCAACGCCAGGAAGCGCGCCGGGCCGTCTTCGAGCTCCACCCCCGTCAGCATGCGTTCGAGCATCAGCCCATCGACTTCGCCGAAGATGCGCACGGCATATTCGCGCTCCAGCGCCTGGGCGGGATGCATCAGGCGGTTGGAGAGTTCACCGTCGTTGGTCAGCAGCAACAGGCCGCTGGTGTTGAAGTCCAGGCGACCGACCGAGATCCAGCGACCCTCGCGCAGATGCGGCAGGTGTTCGAAAACGGTCGGGCGGCCTTCGGGATCTTTGCGGGTGGTGAGTTCGCCAATGGGCTTGTGGTAGGCGATGACGCGCACCGCGGCGGGCGGCGCGCTGGAGACCGGCTTGCCATCCAGCAGGATGGTCTCGGTGCCGGTGATCTGCATCCCCAGCACCGCCGGCACGCCGTCGACCTGCAGACGCCCGGCACTGATCCAGCCCTCGATCTCGCGACGCGAACCCAGACCGGCACGCGCCAGCACCTTCTGCAGCCGTTCAGTCATGGTGATGTCCTGCGACCGGCCTCAGTGCAGTGTCTCGGGGATCCGGATGTGCTCCGGATCGGTCTCGACGGGTTGGAAGTCGGTATCGTCGGGCCACTGCGGCATGTCGATGGCCGTACCATCGCCGCGCGCAGCCCGGGCCGGGCGGCCGCCCGGCTCCAGCACGCCACCGAAATCGAGTTCGGCGTTGATGCTGTCGATGTCGCGCAGCTCCGCCAGACTCGGCAGACTCTCCAGCGACTTCAGGTTGAAGTAGTCCAGGAATTCGCGCGTGGTGCCGTACATCGCCGGGCGCCCCGGTACGTCGCGGTGGCCGACGACGCGGACCCATTCGCGATCCTGCAGGGTCTTCATGATGGAGGTGCTCACGCCCACGCCGCGGACATCCTCGATCTCACCGCGGGTGATGGGCTGCCGGTAGGCGATCAGCGCCAGGGTCTCGAGCAGCGCGCGTGAGTATTTCGGTGGCTTCTCCTCCCACAGGCGCGAGACCCAGGGTTCCAGCGACTGCCGCACCTGGATACGAAAGCCGCTGGCGACCTCGATCAGCTCCAGGCCGCGGTCGGCGTAGTCCGTGCCGAGTTCTTCCAGGGCCGTGCGCAACGCCGCCTTGTCGGGGCATTCGAGTTCCGGAAACAACGCGCCCAGGTCGTCCAGCGACAAGGGCCGGCCGGCCGCCAGGAGCGCGGCCTCGAGGATGTGTTTGAGTGCGATGTCGGTCATGATCGGTCGGGTGTCAGATGAAGAATGGGTCAGGCCGGCACGTTTGCGGCGGTCGGCTGGTAGTCCTCGGGCAGCTCCGCCTCACCGCCACGCGCCTTCACGTAGATGCGGCTGAAGGCGTCCGCCTGGATCAGTTCCAGCAGTGATTCCTTGATCAGCTCGAGGATGGCCAGCAGCGTGACCACCACCCC
>JAIOJV010000097.1 GCA_019911805.1 Gammaproteobacteria bacterium | reverse complement strand
CTGCCGCTGCCTCCCGCTCGCCCCCTTGCTCCGACCGCAGGGCCGCCAACTGGCGCTGATACTCCGTCACGAGCTGCTCGCGGAAGGGGATCGCCAGAATCTGCCCGGGCCCGATCCCGTTCCGGGTGTAGCCCGGCGGATACAGGATGCCGCTGTGGACCTCCCAGCCCTCCCAGCCGACCCACGGGACGTAGCCCGCCAGAACAGCCAGCAACCGGACGGCAGCCGGATTCGGGGGCCGATCGGTGCACCAGCGGCGGAAGGTCTCCGGGGAGACGCCGCACAGGTCCGCCGCCTGAGCGCGGCTCAGACGGGCACGCAGCTGCAATTCCGGCAGGGTGGTCAAATTGCCCAGGAAGGCGTCCGACAGGATGTGGCTGTCGTAGCTCATTTTCCGGGGTCTCCTGGCGATCTACCCCGGAATCGTACTTCGCATAATGTATATTATGTTAAATCACGTATGAACTAACCCAGCTCACTTCTCTGCGCTCAGAAAACAGATCCAGGCCGGGTCCGCCTCGCCGTGTTCGGCCGGCTCGAATATGCCGTCGGCCTCGCCGGTCTCTTCGTCCGTCCCCTGCCAGTAGACGATCACGCGTTTGAAACCGGCCTCGTAGAGCAGTTCCTGCAGCTCCGGCAGTGACCACAGCCGCCAGGTGTAGCTGAAGGCGCGTTTGAGTTTTGAGCCATCGGGAAACGAGAAATGGATATGGCACTGGCTCTCGCCGGTGATCGGATCGTAGTGTGCTTGATCCCAGATATAGGTGAAGCGCTTGTGGTCGGTGCGTTCGCGCATTTCGCGGAAGGCATCGTAGCCACCGAAGCTGTCGATGATCAGGACACCGTCGTCCACCAGGCCGTCGCGCACGCGCTCGAAGTACTGCCGCAGCGTCGCGCGGTCCTGGAAACACTGGTAGCTGAAGTTCATCGCCAGGATGAGGTCGACGGGTTCGAGGTCGGTGGTGAGCACATTGCCCTCCACCAATTCGACCCGTCGTTGCTGCCCCGGTTTGAGCGCGCCGATGTTCTCGCGTCGTCCCCAGTCCAGGACCTCGGGGTCCAGATCGAGACCGAACGCGTGGTTGGTCGTACGCCGCCGCACCCACTCGCAGCACATATTGCCGGTGCCGCAGAAGTCCTCGCGCAGGATGTGCGCGGTACGACCGCGCAGGCGCTTGAAGGTCGCGTCGACGAACTCGAATTCGAATTCGGTATCCTGCACCGCCTGCTGGTAGAGCTTATGCCGGTCGGCGCGCTCGGCCTGGGTGGGTTTGCGGGATTTCTTCTTGGAAGGGATTGCGCTGGTTTTGCTTTTCTTGGCCATGCGGCGGTTTATGCCACATTCGACGGCACCGCGAAAGGCTTGACACGCTGACCCGTTTCGATCAGGTGTCGGCGATGTGCTGGTAATAGCGGGCACGATACAGCAGCCGTGCCGGTCGTCCGGGCAGATCGCGGAAGCCGGCCCGGTCGTGCAGTACGTTGTTGCTGACGAGACCCATGCCGCTCTCCAGGCGTGCCCGGTAGATGAACGGTGAGTCGCTGGCGAGCAGATCTTCGAGGCAGCGCACGGCCGCGGTCACCGCCGGATCGTCCCGCCAGCGGATGCTGCGGGTGCGCGCCGTATAGCGCATGTGCAGTGCCCGCGATTCGGGGTCGACCGAGAACACCGGTCCGACGCTGTCTTCCCGCGCCACCTCCCCGTCTCCCTCGCGCGCCGGGATCGTCATGGCGTCCGGCAGCATGAGTGCCGCGATGTGCGCCGGATCGGTGTCCCGCAGCAGGATGTACATCATCTCCGGATCGCAGAGCGCATTCTCCCCGCCCTCCGCGGCCGGATGCACGCAGTGCAACAGCAGACCGCGGATCTGCCGCTCCGGTGGATTGTAGTAGCCGTCGGTGTGCCAGTGGATGGGACGGTCGGTGTACGGGATGTAGAACGGATGGGCACCGTCGGCATTGACGGCCAGCGAGGTGATGCCGTCGTCGTCGGCCAGCCAGTTGTGATCCAGTGCGCTCAGACCGAGCTGCAGACCCAGCTTGCGCGGGATGTCCTTGTCGGGATCGTCGCCGCAGCGGCTGACATAGACCGCCATGTTGGTGCGACGGCAGCGCTCGATCAACGCCGTGCGTTCCGCGCCCGACAGCCGGCGCGGATCCTGCACCTCGACGATCAGGTCTTCGACGCGTGTCGGTGCCTGCTGCAACTTCCACTCGCGCCACGCCGCATAACCGGCGTCATCGTCGAGATCAGCGTAGCGATAACGCACAACGGTCGGTGTGGCGACAGGCATGTTTGACATTTGTCCATGAAAGACGAGGACCCGCAACGCTAGCAGAATTGCTACCCTCCACCATTGATGCAGGTCAATCTGCCCCTGCGGTGAATATGCAATCCTGCCGCTTTCCTTGCCGCGGCATGCCCTCTTCTCATGACCCTTGCCGATTTCGTACCCACCTTTGGACAGGCACTCCTGACCCGCTACGGTGAGCGCGTGCATAAGCTGGCCATCAACGCCGGCTTCACCTGCCCGAACCGCGACGGCAGCAAGGGCATCGGTGGCTGTACCTTCTGCAACAATGCCTCGTTCACGCCCGCGGCGCGGCGCGCGCCGACCGTCGCCGAGCAGATCGCCGCCGGCCGCGCGGTGCTGGCCAAGCGCACCGGGGCACGACGCTTCATTGCCTATTTCCAGGCTTATACCAATACCTACGCCGACGTGCGTGAACTCGAACAGCTCTACGCCGAGGCGCTTGCCGAGCCCGACGTCGTCGGCCTGTCGATCGGCACCCGCCCGGACTGCGTCCCGGACGCCGTGCTGGACCTGCTGTGCTCGATTCGCGATCGCGGCTACGCGGTGTGGCTGGAACTCGGCCTGCAATCGGCCTTCGACGAGACGCTCGCCGCCGTCAACCGTGGCCATGGTTTCGCCGAATACGCGACCGCCACGCGCGCGGCACGGCGCCGCGGCATCCCGGTATGTGCCCACCTGATCGCCGGCCTGCCGGGCGAGACGGCCGCCCATGTCCACACGACGCTGGAGCGTGTCCTCGATCTCGGTGTCGACGGCCTCAAACTGCACCCGCTGCACGTGGTCAAGGGCACGCAGCTGGCGAACCAATGGCGGCGCGGCGAGTACACACCCCTCGTCTTCGAGGACTACGTCGGCATCGCTGCCGATGTGGTCGAACGGACCCCACGCACGATCCCCTTCCACCGCCTGACCGCCACTGCTGCGCAGAACCTGCTGTTGGCCCCGGCCTGGTGCGGCCAAAAATGGAAGGTGCTGAACGCCATCGAAGCCGAACTGCGGCGGCGCGCATCCCACGGCGCCCGGCCCGTTACCGCCCCAGCGGCGGCGCTGCGCCGCTGTTCAGGAGAACACTGATGGAACTGGTCTGCCCCGCGGGCAATCTGCCCGCCCTCAAGGCCGCGATCGACGCCGGCGCCGATGCGGTCTACATCGGTTTCCAGAACGACACCAATGCGCGGCACTTCGCCGGACTGAATTTTGATGCGACCGGCATGCGTCAGGGTGTCGCCTATGCGCATGCCCGCGGCCGGCATGTCTATCTCGCCCTGAACACCTATCCGCAACCGGCCGGCTGGCCGCGCTGGCAGGAGGCCGTCGATGCCGCCGCCGAGCTGGGCGTGGACGCGCTGATCGTCGCGGACCCCGGCGTGCTGGACTACGCCGTGACCCAATGGCCCGAACTGCGCCTGCATCTGTCGGTGCAGGGCTCGGCGACGAATTCCGGCGCGCTGCGTTTTTATCACGAGCAGTTCAACATCCAGCGTGCCGTGGTCCCGCGCGTGTTGTCATTGCGCCAGATCGCCGCCTTGATCGAGAGCAGCCCGGTACCGATCGAGGTGTTCGGTTTCGGCAGTCTGTGCGTGATGGTCGAGGGGCGCTGCTTTCTGTCGTCGTATGCCACCGGTGAATCGCCCAACACCTACGGCGCCTGCTCGCCGGCCAAGGCGGTGGAGTGGCGCGAGACACCGGCAGGCCTCGAGACCCGCCTCAACGGGATCCTCATCGATCGGTTCGAGCCCGAGGAGCATGCCGGCTATCCGACCTTGTGCAAGGGCCGCTTCAAGGTCGAGGATCACACCTACTACGCCATCGAGGAACCGACCAGCCTCAACACCCTCACTGTCCTGCCGGAGCTCGCCGCGGCCGGGGTTGCCGCCGTGAAGATCGAAGGCCGCCAGCGCAGCCCCGCCTATGTGGCCCAGGTCACGGGCGTATGGCGTGCCGCGCTGGATGCCTACCGGCGCAACCCGGGTGCGTTCAGCGCGCGTCCGGAGTGGCTGAAGGCGCTCGGCAAGGTCTCGGAGGGCGCGCAGACCACGCTTGGCGCCCTGCACCGCCCGTGGCAATAGCAGCGAGGAACCCGCGATGTCCGCACCCGAATTGAAGCTCGCGCTGGCCCCGGTCAGCTACTTCTGGCCACGCGATGTGCTGCTGGATTTCTACGCCGCCATCGCCGCCACGCCCATCGACATCGTCTATCTCGGCGAGACGGTGTGCTCCAAGCGCCGGCAGATGCGCGGCGAGGACTGGCTGGATCTGGCCCGCACACTGCGGGACGCCGGTAAAGAGGTGGTACTGTCGACCCTGACGCTGGTCGAGGCGGAATCGGAGCTGCACACGCTGCAGCGCCTGTGCGAACAGGACGAGTTCGACGTCGAGGCCAACGATATCGCCGCGGTGCAGGCCCGCCAGGGCCGGCCCTTCATTACCGGCCCGGCGATCAACCTCTACAACGGCCGCAGCCTGGCGCGCTTCGCGAGCCTCGGGATGACGCGCTGGGTGATGCCGGTGGAACTCTCCGCGCAAACGCTCGCCGACCTGCAGGCGCAGCGCCCCGACGGGCTGCAGACCGAGGCGTTTGCCTACGGACGTCTGCCGCTCGCCTATTCGGCGCGCTGCTTCACGGCCCGCGCCCACAACCTGCCCAAGGACCAGTGCGAGTTCCGCTGCCTGGACTATCCCGACGGCATGACGCTGGAGACGCGCGAGGACCAGGACTTCCTGAAGCTGAACGGGATCCAGACTCAGTCCGCCCAGACCTATAATCTGCTGCCCTATCTGGACCAGATGCGTGATTTGAATGTGGAGGTCGCGCGCCTCAGCCCGCAGTCACATGGCATGCCCGACATCATCGCCCTGTTCGATCAGGTGCGGCGTGGTGTGCTGTCAGGTGAGGAAGGCTCGCAGCAGCTGGCGCGGTATATGTCTAACGGGGCCTGCGAGGGCTACTGGCACGGTCGGCCGGGGATCGAGGCGCCTGGGCAGGTGTCGTCGCCGTTGCCGCGGCAGCAGACGTCTGCTCCTCGATAAAGCCGAGTAACGGATTGCCCAGGCGTTGCAGCGACTGCAGCGCCGCAGGCGGCTCCCAGGCATCGAGGAAGTTCTTGAGATAGAGACCCAGCTCGGTGCTGCCGCCGAGTTTCAGCCGGCGCTGGAAGAACAGTGTGTCGGCGTCCTCGCGCCGGGTGACCAGCAGCAGGAATTCGTAGGCCCGACCACCGATGGAAAGGTCCGGCCGGTCGATGAGCGGCACGGCCAGCAGGCGCGTGCCGTCGTGGCTCAGGCCGAGTTCCAGCGCCGCATCCTCCACCCGGATCTGCAGCCGTTGGCCACGCAGGAAATCCAGCTGGCCATCGCGCAGCGCCGTCGCGAACACCTGATTGCAGAGGCGCACCAATGCCTCGGAACTCACGCGCCGCGGCATCCAGCCGACGGGTTTGAGCAACCCGCCCGGCAGCACCCGCAACACCCGCGCCATTGGTGCCAACCAGGTAGTCGTCGTCATGATGCCGCCATCGTCTGGTCCTCGTTACCGGCCTGTGCCGCGAGGCGCCGCAGCCACCAGGCGTGGATGCGCGCGTCGTCACTCAGTTCGGGATGAAAACCCATGCCCAGGTGCGCGCCCTGCGCGACCAGCACCGGTTCACCGTTCCAACGCCCCCGTACCTCGACGCCGGGCCCGACCGCGAGGATGCGCGGGGCACGGATGAAGCTGGCAGGGAAATCCGCGCCCTCCCCGTCCAGGTCCAGATCCAGCCGCGCCTGAAAGCTCTGCGCCTGCCGCCCGAAGGCATTGCGGGCGACCTGCACATCCAGGATACCCAGCGAGGCGGCGCGCGCATCGTCGTTGTGGCCCATCAGGATCAGGCCGGCGCAGGTGCCGAACAGTGGTCGGTCTTGCGCGAAGGCACGCAGCCGTTCCAGCAGCCCGTCGGGCTCCAGCAGGCGTGTCATGCTGGTCGATTCGCCGCCGGGCAGGATGAGCGCCATGCAGTCATCCAGCGCGCTGGCGGTCTTTACCGCCCGCCAGCGCACCCCGAGGCGGTCGAGCAGTGCGCCGTGCCGCTGATAGGCGCCCTGCAGCGCCAGGATGCCGATCGGGAGACTCACCAGCCGCGTGTCGCCATGCGCTGTTCCTCCGGCAGGGCATTCAGGTCGATGCCCTTCATACCCGACTGCAGGCCGCTGCTGACCCGCAGCAGTACCTCCGGGTCATTGAAGTGCGTGGTCGCCTGCACGACGGCCAGTGCGCGTGCCTCGGGGTCGCCGGACTTGAAGATGCCCGAGCCGACGAACACCGCCTCCGCCCCCAATTGCATCACCAGTGCGGCATCGGCGGGTGTGGCGATGCCGCCGGCGCAGAAGCTCGGTACGGGTAGCCGCCCGTGGGTGGCGACGTAGCTGACCAGTTCATAGGGTGCGCCGAGGTCACGCGCCACCGCCATCCATTGGGCGCGGTCGAGCTGGGTGAGACGGGCCATTTCGGCCTTGAGCGCACGCAAATGCCGTACCGCCTCGACGATGTTGCCGCTGCCGGCCTCACCCTTGGTGCGGATCATGGCCGCGCCCTCGCCGATGCGCCGCAGCGCCTCGCCGAGGTTGGTCGCGCCGCAGACGAATGGCGCCTTGAAGGCCTGCTTGTCGATGTGGTGGGCCTCGTCGGCAGGGGTGAGCACCTCACTCTCATCGATGAAATCCACCTCCAGCGCCTGCAGGATCTGGGCCTCCGCGAAATGGCCGATGCGGCACTTGGCCATCACCGGGATGCTGACCGCCTCCTGGATGGCCCGGATCAGCGCCGGGTCCGACATGCGTGAGATGCCACCCTCGGCACGGATGTCGGCCGGGATGCGCTCCAGCGCCATCACCGCCACCGCGCCGGCGCGTTCGGCGATGCACGCCTGCTCGACGGTGGTGACATCCATGATCACCCCGCCCTTGAGCATTTCCGCCAATCCCGTCTTGAGCGGGAACGTATCCTGATTGTCTGTAACTGCCTGCATGCGAGGGCACCTGTAGCTATCCGAAGGCCGGTCGCGGGACCGGCGATGATGGCAAACGTCATGTGTTGTTGTGAGCACCCTATGATACCGCAAACCGGCGCCGTCATGGGCGTGATCGAACCGCCGATGGGATGGATATTCATCAAATATCGAAGGGGACCTGGGGATGCCGACCGAGGGTCCTGGTCAGGCGCCGGGCACGGTTCCCTGCGTGTCGCCGGCGAGGTGAGGAACTATCCGATTTGCGCCTTGTCTTGGATGTAAGCGACTAATCGCTTCCTTGACGAGGGTCAACGCAGAGTGAGATCGACCTTGACTACCGCTGGCGTCATGTTGCTGGTGACCGGCATCGTCTGGAGTGCCACCCCCGACAAACCCACCCTTCCTGACATCATGGAAGAACTGGGCATCCAAATCGGCCTGCTTGCGCACGCCATTATGGCAGACGACCTGGTCGCGGTCACAGCGGCCGCCACCGCCATCGCCGACCATCCACGACCCTCCCTGACCCTGGCCGAGCGGGGCCGGTTCCTCGCGCGTATCGGTACGGATTTCCCGGCCTTCCGCCAGGCGAACGCCGATGTCCGCAGCGCAGCCGTCGCCGTACGAGATGCAGCCGAGGTTGGCGACCGGGCGGAGCTTGCGGCGGCCTTCTACCGCCTGGCCGATTCCTGTCTCTCCTGTCACACCCGATTTCGTGACCGGCTGCGGAATTTTTACAAACCGTTAGATGAGGGCTGATCGCAATGGCGCGTTACCCGGAAACCACCAGTGACACGACCGCATCCTCGGCCCGGGCACTGCGCTGGACGGCGGTCGGACTGGTGCTCGGGCTGGTCGCAGTCACCATGCTGGTGGGTGCACGTCTCTATGCCCGACTGCAGCCAGTGGCGACAGCATCCCAGCTACCCCTCGCTGTGGAAACACAAGTGCTCCACCCGAGATCCTTCATCCATTCGATTCACACCACGGGTACGGTCGAGGCCGAGCACCGCGTCACCATCTCGGCGCAACTCGCAGCGCCGGTGCTCACCATTCCCTTCCGTGAGGGCTCGCGGGTGGCGCAAGGAGACATCCTGGTCGAATTGGACGATGCGGAGCCGCGCCGGGAGGTGGCGCGCCTCGAAGCGGCCACCGAGCGCGTCGCCACCGACCTCGCCTTCTGGCGCAAGCAACTGGAGGCCGACCGACGCCTGCTGGCGAGCAAGAGCATAAGCCGCCGCGCCTTTGACGAAACCGAGCGCCAGGTGGCCAGCCTCCACGCCACCCTTCGCGAAACACGGCAGGCACTGGAAATCGCCCGTATCCAACTTGGCTACACGGTGTTGCGTGCCCCTTACAATGGCTACATCCAGGCCATCCGTGTGTTGCCCGGCGAGATCGTCCAGTTCGGTACCCCCATGCTCGAAGTATTGGCTGCCGAGCCCTTGAAGATCATTGCGCCGGTACCAGAGACCGACGTGCGAGCGGTACGTGAACAACAGCTCGTACACGTGCGCATCCCAGCAGTTGAGCAGACGTGGAGCGTGGTATTGGATCGCCTCTATCCCCGCCTCGATGCGGGCACCCGCAATGCCACCATCGAGGCCTTCCTGCCGAAGGACCTGGAGTCCGTACGTCCCGGCATGGCAGCCGACGTAGATATCGTCCTGAATCAGACCGAAGACAGCCTGGTGATACCACACCAGGCCCTGCGGGAACTCCACGGCGAGACCGGTACCTTCGTACTGATCGATGGACAGGCACGCTGGCGCACCGTACGCGTCGGTGCCGCCCAGAATGGTCTGGTACCGATCCTCGATGGTCTGCAGCCGGGCGATGAACTTATCGTCACACCACACCCACAACTGGTCGATACGCGGTCGGTCGTCGCGCGCAATGATTGGCGGAGACCCCGGCAGTGAGCTGGCCACGTTTCTCCCTGGAATACCGCTATACGATCTTTGCCGCCTTGATCGCGGTGATCGTATTCGGAGTGGTGGCACGTCTCGGTTTGCCGGTACAGCTGTTCCCGGATACCGATCCGCCGGTCGTGACAGTGATTACGCCCTACCCTGGCGTGGCTGCCGAAGACGTCGCCAAGAACGTGAGTAAAATACTCGAGGAGGAGTTCGCCGGCATCGATGGCGTCCGCCGCGTGACGTCGACCAGTCAAACGGGGCTCTCGGTTGTCAAGGTTGAATTTCAGTACAACCGCCGTGTCGGAGAAGCGGCCATGGATGTGCAGAGCGCCATCAGCCGCATCGGTGAGGCGCTCCCGAACGCCATCGGAGAACCCCAGGTCCTGCAATTCTCCTCCTCGGACAAACCGATCGTCACCATCGCGGTAGGTAGTCCGACATTGCCTTTGGAGCAGGTACGGGAGCTCGCCGATAACGATCTGCGCGACCGCCTGCAATTGGTCCCGGGTGTGGGTGCGATCGATGTCATGGGCGGCCACAAGCGGCAGTTGGACGTGGCGCTGCACCGCGACCGCCTGCGTGCCTACGACCTGAGCGTCTCCCAGGTGGAGCGGACGTTGCAGGCCTGGAATCTGACCGAATCCGGTGGGCGTGTCGACCGGGGCGCGCAGGAGGTGGTGGTACGTTTCGATAGCCCATTGAGAGGTGCTGCAGACGTCGAGTCCCTGGTCGTCGGCCGGCAGGGCGATCGCAAGATATATCTGCGTGATGTAGCCGACGTGCGTCTGGCACCGGGAGAGCAGCGTGCCGCCTATCACTTCAACGGCAAGCCCGCCATCGCCCTCCAAGTCCTCAAGCGTGAGGAGGCCAACACGGTAGAGGTGGCCGCGCAGGTACGCGAAGTCATCGAAAGGCTGCGGGCCGATTACCCAGTTCTCGAGTTGGCGATCGCGGACGATGACTCGGAGTTCACGGAGCTCGTCATCAGCAATATGACGACGACCGTATTTACGGCCATCGGGTTGACCATCGTCGTGGTAACGCTGTTCCTTGCCCATCTTCGGCAGGCGGCGATCATCGCTCTCTCCATACCCATCTCATTCCTGATGACCTTCAGTTTGATGTATGTCGCGGGGATCGATCTGAACATGGTAACCATGTCGGCGATCATCCTTGCCATCGGCCTGTTGGTAGATGACGGGATCGTGGTGCTGGAGAATGTCCATCGCCATATGACTCAGGAGGGCAAATCGCCGGTGCGGGCCGCCATCGACGGCACCGAGGAAATCTTCCTGGCCGACTTGTCCGGCACCGTCACCACCATCGCCGTGTTAATACCATTGGCCTTCCTCGGCGGATTCGTCGGCAAGCTGTTCGGGCCGTTGGCGTGGACCTTGACGTTCGCACTCAGTTCATCGTTTCTGATTTCCGTTACGCTCATTCCACTGTTGACTGCACTCTGGCTGCGTCCCGAGGACGATGGCAATGGCCGCCTCGTACGCTGGGTGGCACCGTTCACACGCTTCATGGAAATACTCAAAGAAATATATTTGTACCTGCTCGACATCGCCCTGCATCGCCCATGGCACACTGTGGCCCTGGCGCTATTAATGCTGGTCGGTAGCGCCAAACTCATGACCCTTATCGGCAGCGAGATGCTGCCGCAGTTCGACTCGGGCAATTTTCAAGTGCTTCTGGATACCGTACCAGGCACCCCGCTCGAAGAGACGCTCGCGGTCGTCGCTTCCGTAGAACGTGTCCTTCTCGATGAGCCGTCGGTACTCAAGGTGTCGACCCAGGTCGGCTACGAGGCGGGCGGCCACTATCTCGGCGATCGTGGCGCCCTCGATGTGAACCAGGCCGAGATCACCGTAAACCTGACACCACGAACAGAACGTGAGCAGAGCCAATGGGCGATCATGGATACGGTCCGGGCACATCTGCACGACATACCCGGGGTCGTGGTGGTCATCGTGAAGGAAAAAGGTGGTACGGCGCGCAGCACCACCGCCGCTCCCATCGACGTACGCCTCAGCGGCCCCGATGCCGTGGTGCTCGATGCACTGGGCGATACGGTATACCAGCGCCTGCACACCATCCCGGGAATCACCAACCTCCACAAGACCTGGGCCCTGGATACACCGGAACTCCGGGTGGAAATCGATCGCCTCCGAGCGAGTGAACTCGGTTTTACCGGCACCGAGGTCGCCCAGGCAGTCTATGCCGCCATGGAGGGACGAGCCGTTACCCCCTTTCGTCAGGATGGCCGGCGCGACCTGGATGTCTGGGTCCGTTATACGGAACGGGACCGCGTCGATCTGACCGCGCTTGACGACGTGTATCTGCGTACAGCCGATGGGATCTCGGTACCCTTGCGGGATCTGGCGTACATGGAGGCTGCCATCGGCCCACGCGTGGTTACCCGGGAAAATTTCCAGAAGACCCAGGACGTACTGGGATTCCACTACGGACGACCACTGTCGGATGCCGTCGCCGACGTACGCACCGCCATAGCGGATATGCCGGTCCCGGCCGGATACCGGCTCGAGGTCGGTGGTGAGCAAACTGATTTCCAGGAGGCCCGTGGGCGCATGCTGCGCGCGCTGGCACTCGGCATTCTGGCCGTGTATCTGGTGCTGGTCGCCCAATTCCGTTCGTTCCAGCATCCCCTGACCATCATGGTGGCCGTGCCGCTGCAGTTCGTGGGTGTGGCCACTGCGTTGCTGCTCGCCGGAAAGTATCTGTCCATGCCGGCGTTGCTCGGCATCATTCTGCTGACGGGCACGGTGGTCAACAACAGTATCATCCTGATCGACTACATCCTGGCCAAACAGCGAGATGGCATGGAACTACGTACTGCCATCCTGGAGTCCGTCTCGGTGCGCTACCGGCCGATCATGATGACGGCGCTTTCAGACCTGGCAGGTATGCTGCCGCTGGCCCTTGAGATGGCAGTCGGCGCGGAGCGGTTTTCACCGATCGCCACGGTCGTGATCGGCGGCATCCTTGCGGCGACTTTGCTCACTCTGATCATCATCCCGACGGTATTTCTGCTGGTCGAGCGACTGACCGGGCGCCAGGACATCACCATCCGTCCACTCGTGGCACCTGAGGCCTGACCGGTAATGGCTGACCAACTTCGGACATTGCAGTATGGATGCCATCTGTAAGGATTTGCGCACACGGCGGCTGACCGATGGTTGTCAGCCAGGCTTCGTTTCCGTGCCATGAGGGCCGAATCAATGTCATCGTGGAACAGCTCAGCTGCCGATCCATCCGTCCACCGATTGCGGCGCCGTGATCGGCTGATACTCCTGTCCTATGCGGGAGTGACACTTGCGCTCATTGCCGGAGGCGAATGGGCCATTCTTACCTATGGGTTGGCGGAGTCTCTCGGACTCGGCCCGATCCTGTTCCGCATCATCACCTATGTGACAATGACGACACTGATTTTATATGGATTTCTTTCGTCCAATCGACGACTGGCCGTCCGCCTCCTACATGAAAAGGAGCAGCGCTCCGAGGCCCTGATCCAGGTGTATGAACAAGCGGTCCATATACGCGACCCTTACACCGGAGGTCATGGACGGCGCGTTGCCCGCTATTCAGTCATGATCGCGCGCGAGATCGGGCTGAGGGGCACGATATTGCAGGAGATCGAGCAGGCCGCACGGCTGCACGACATCGGCAAGATCGGCTGGGCTGATGCGATCCTGAGGAAGCCAGCCCCGCTGACCAAAGAGGAGTTTGCCAGCGTCCGCTGCCATCCTGAAGCCGGTGCACAGCTCCTGGAGTCCATCCCGAGTCTTCGCTTTCTCGCCCGTGCCGTACGTCACCATCATGAACGGTACGATGGTACGGGGTACCCACAAGGGCTTATCGGCGAGCGTATCCCTCTGACGGCACGCATCATTGCCGTGGCTGACGCGCTCGATGCCCTGACCACCGAGCGGCCCTACCATGCCGCCCAACCGATGGACATGGCTATTGCAGAGCTTCGCCATGAGGCGGGGGCGGCATTCGATCCCGCCATTGTGGCAGTCCTGTATCAATCATCCCTGGTCGGCGCGCTGCTCCAGAGAGGATCGGATAGCTCCGATCCTTCGATGACGGAGCAGTATCCCGCTCCAGGCATAATCTCTTGAGGTAACGGACATGATCAATATTTATCGGCTGTCGTGGATCGTATGCATTGCCATCATGGCTCCACTCAACGCATACGCGACCGAACTGCGCGATGTGTTCAGCCAGGTCAGTGCGGCCGTGGTGACCGTTGGAGTCACCCAGAAGACACAGCTCCCGATCAACAACAGGCGGCAATGGGTCAGCAAAGGGGAACTCGGATCCGGCGTCTTGGTGACCCCCGACGGTAAGGTGATTACCGCCGCGCACCTGGTCCAGACGGCAGATACTGTCAAGGTCCGATTCGCGGACGGCGAGGTCGTCGACGCACGGGTAATCGCCTCCTCGCCGCCAGACGACGTGGCATTGCTGCAGCTCGAACATGTGCCCGTCGGCGCGGTCGTCGCGGAGCTTGGCAATTCGGAAGAGATGGCGGTAGGTGACCGGATTTTCATCGTTGGTGCACCGTACGGCTTCAGCAGCACATTGACCGTCGGCTATATCAGTGCCCATCACAAAGGCGCTGTCGTCGCAGGAGAATTGCGCCAGTCCAAGTATTTTCAGAGTGATGCCGTCATCAACGAACGAAACTCCGGCGGACCCATGTTCAATATGGAGGGCAAGGTCGTCGGCATCGTGAGCCACGCCCTCACCCCGCCCGAGGGGCCCACCGGATTGGGGTTCGCCCTGACGGTCAATACCGCCAAGCAGGTCCTGTTCGAAGAACCCTCCTTCTGGAGTGGACTCGATGGCTATCTTCTGACCGAAGGTCTTGCCGCGATTTTCAATCTGCCGCAGCCGACGGGCATGCTGGTACAGCACGTGGCGGAAGGTTCTCCGGCGGCGCGCCTGGGGCTGCGGCCGGGTGTCATCACCGCCACGATCGATGGAGAAACGATGCTGGTGGGGGGCGATGTGGTTCTTGCGGTCGCCGGTATAGAACTCAGCACCGAGGCCTCGACGTACGACCAGATGCGCCGAAAACTGGGAGCGCTGGCTCCCGGCGAGACCGTGACGGTAAAGGTGCTCCGCGCCGGTTGGGTCCTGGATCTGAAGGCGACCGTAATACCCGCTGAGTGAACTCATCTCAGACTCCATATTTGGACCTCTATCCTGACCCGGAAGCCTGACAGAGGGGGCGAGTTCGGTAGGGGCAGGCAGCCGGCACCCGGTCAGGTAGCGCGCGCGGACGCTCGTGTTATTGCGAGAAAGAATACGGCGGGCGCTATCTCGTCTCGGCCGAGACCACGAGTGCGGGCTCCAGAATCTGCCACAGTACCTCCACCTCATCCTCCAGCCGGAATTCGAAATCGTAAATCGACCAACGCATGATCACACCCTGGATCTCTGCGACGACGAAACGAGCGGTACCGGCCGGCTCCAGGGTCTGCCGAAAATGACCACTGTCCACCCCGTCCTGAATGATGGATTGCAGATACCCGGTGTACCGCTCCATGATGCGGCGGACAGTGGCCTTCAGGGCCGGATCCTCCTGATGCAGCCGATCCGAAAACAGCAGACGGGAGACACCGCGCTGCGTCTCGATGAAGGCAAACTGACGTTGCAGCAGCCGGTGCAAACGCACATCCGCGGGCTTGCCGGGTCCGCCGGCCGCCGCCAACGAACCGAACAGTGCCGTCGCGGCCCACTCCATCGCGGCGCGAAAAATAGCGCTGCGCGTCGGAAAGTGCCTGAATATTGTTGGCTGAGCGATTCCCACGCGGTCGGCGATCGCCTGCGCCGTGACATTCCTGCCGCCGGTCTCGGCGACCAGGTCAAGGGCGCTGCGGATGATTTCATCCCGTCGCGTTGTGTGTGATTTACGCTGCCTGACCATATAATAGTGGGCTATTACTTATCATCAGTCGATGCGCTTACGGAAGCGCATGACACTGAATGCCAGTACCAGCGTTCCCAGCATGCCCTGGGCCAGAAATTGCGGCCACAGCAGGTCCAGGCCACTCCCCTTCAGGAACACGTCCCGGATGATGACCAGGAAATAGCGTAACGGATTCACGTAGGTGATCCATTGCGCGAGATCCGGCATGTTCTCAATCGGGAACATGAACCCGGACAGCAGCGTGGCCGGTAGAAAAAAGAAGAAGGACGACATCAGTGCCTGCTGCTGAGTCCTCGACACCGTGGAGATGAACAGCCCCACTCCGATGGTCGACATGAGGTACAGACCGGCACCGAATGCCAGCAGGATGCCGCTGCCCTGGATGGGAATGTCGAAGCCATGGACCGCGACCAGCATCACCACCACCAGATCCACGTAGGAGATCACCACGAAGGGCAGTGTCTTGCCGAGAATCAGCTCCAGCGGTCTGATCGGCGTCACCATGAGTTGTTCCATGGTGCCGATCTCCCGTTCGCGCACCACGGCCATGGAGGTGAGCAGCAGCGACGTCATCAGCAATACGACGGCGACCACCCCGGGGACGTTGTAGTAGCGGCTCTTGAGATCGGGGTTGTACCAGGCGCGTGAGCGGAGTTCCACCAGACCCGATGGCGCTGCCGCCTGCTCCTGCTGGGTCATGGAGGCATCGAGCCGCTTGCGGGAAAAGGCGCCGGTGATGCGCTGGGCATAGTCCATGGCCACGGTACCGGTATTGGAGTCGGTGCCGTCGATCAATACCTGGATTTCGGCCTGCCGACCCGTCGCGAGATCGTCCGCGAAACCCCGATCGATCTGAATCGCCGCAACCACGATCGTGCGATCGAGCAGTTCGCCCAGGGCGTCCGGCGTCTCGGGGCGCGCGATGACGTCGAAATAGCCCGAGCTGGTGAACTGATCGGCCAGGGCGCGGCTCTCCGCGCTGCGGTCCATGTCCAGAATGGCCGTCTTGATATGCTCGACGTCGGTGGTCACGGCGAAGCCGAAGACGATCAGCTGCACCACCGGCGTCACGAAGATCAGAAAGCGCATCCGCGGGTCACGCAGGACCTGGATAAACTCCTTGATCATCATACGGTAGATTCTTTCCCACATCGTCAGTCGATCCGCTTCTTGAACTTGAACAGTGCCAGTCCCAGCACCACGATCGCGAATACCGTCAGGAACAACACCTCGTTGATCAGGTAGGTCGGCGGGCTCGCCTTGAGGAAGACATCTTTGAGAATGGCAACGTAGTAGCGCGCCTGGACCGCATGGGTCACCCACTGCAAGGCCGGCGGCATGTTGTCGATGGAATAGAGGAAACCGGAGAGCAGGAAGGCCGGGATGAAGGTGGCGACCATGGCTACCTGGCTGGCGACCAGCTGGGAGCGCGCCACCGTCGAGATCAGGATACCCAGCCCCAGTCCGCCGAGCATGAACAGCGTGCCTGAAACCATGAGGAACCAGAAGCTGCCGCGCAGAGGCACACCGAACACCCACATTGCCATGGCGACGGACACCAGCACGTCCACCAGTCCGATGATCAGATAGGGCGTCATCTTGCCTACCAGCAGCTCCACGCCCTGCACCGGGGTGGCGATAAGCTGTTCCATCGTGCCCTGCTCCCACTCCCGCGACACGGTCAGTGAGGTGAGCAGGGCCGTGATCACGGTCATGATCACGGCGATGAGACCCGGCACGATGAACCAGCGGCTCTTGAGCTCGGGGTTGTACCAGACCCGCAGGCGGTTATCGATCGCCGGCTCGGCCAGCCCGCCGGCGAGTTCGGCGTTGAAACGATTGGTCACCGCCTCGGCATAACCCAGGGCGATGGTCCCGGTATTGGCATCCGAACCGTCAGCGATCACCTGGGCCGGCGCACTGCGCCCCGCCTCCAGGGCCTCGGCGAAGCCGGGATAGAGCACCACGGCGAGATCCGCCTCGCCGCTGTCGAGCAGCCGGGTGAGGCTGCGGTAGTCCTCGACGTGGGCGATCAGCGTGAAATAGGTCGAGCCCTCGAAGGCGCGCAGATAGGCGCGGCTCGGCTGGCTCTGGTCGCGGTCGTAGACCGCCACGTTGAGGTTCTGGATATCCAGGGTGATGGCCCAGCCGAACAGCACCAGCAGCACCAGCGGCATGACGAAGGCCATCGCCAGGCTGCGCGGATCGCGGCGGATATGCAGGAACTCCTTGACGATCAGCGCCCACAGCCGCCGCCAGGACACCCGGCTGCCGTTGGCGGCGCTCACTGGACGGCCCCCCGGTCTTCGGCCTCGATGAGGCTGACGAAGGCATCCTCCAGCGACGGGGCGATGACCTCGGTGCGCACGTCATCGAACCCCGCTTGGCTCAGATAGGCGCGGATCGGGTCTGCGGCCTGCGCGGCATCGGGCACCACCGCATGCAGGGTGTCGCCGAACAGGGCCACCTCCCGCACCAGATCCGTCCCCTCCAGCACCTCCAGCGCCTCGAACGGGCGCGCCACCTGGATTTCCACGATGTCCTCGGGCATGGCCTCATGCTTCAGCTGTGTCGGTTCGCCGCGGGCGATGAGTCTGCCCTTGTATATCAGCGCCAGCTCATCGCAGTATTCCGCCTCATCCATGTAATGCGTGGTCACGAACACCGTCGTGCCGCCACTGGCCATTTCCGTAATGAGATCCCAGAACATCCGGCGTGACATCGGGTCGACACCGGAGGTGGGCTCATCGAGAAACAGGATCGGCGGCTCATGCAGTACGGCACAACCGAGCGCCAGCCGCTGTTTCCAGCCGGCCGCCAGCGTCACCGTCTGCGCACTGCGCTTGTCGCGCAGACCGGCCATCTCGAGTACCCAGGTCTTGCGCTCCCCCCGCCGTGCCCGGTCCACGCCATACAGTCCGGCGAAGAAATCGATATTCTCCTCGACGGTGAGGTCGTCATAGAGCGAGAATTTCTGCGACATGTACCCAATCTTGCGTTTGATGCTCTCGGTCTCGGTCATGATGTCGAAACCCAGGACCCGACCGCTGCCCGAGCTCGGTAACAACAGGCCACACAGCATGCGGATGGTGGTCGATTTGCCGGAGCCGTTTGGCCCGAGAAAGCCGAAGATATCGCCGCGGGCCACCTCGAGCGAGACATGGTCGACCGCCACGAAGTCGCCGAAGGTGCGGGTGAGATCCTGCACGGAGACGGCCATTTCAGACGACTCAGCCATCGATCGCCGCCTCGCCTGCATCGGGCATCTGACCGACGGTATGAATGAACACATCCTCGAGCGTCGGTGTGACCTGGCGCCAGGTGGCCCCCTGCAGTCCCGCGGCGGTGAGCGCGCTTACCGCCCGATCCACCTCGGCGGCCGTATCCGCATACAGATGCAGACGCCCGCCGTACAGGCTGGCCCGTCCGGCGGCCATGTCGGCGGACAACAGCTCATGGGCGCGGCGCGGATCGGCCACATCGAATTCCGCCAGCACCCCGGCCAGGCCGGTCTTGAGCCGCTGCGGGCTGTCGCAGCGGATCAGACGCCCCTGGTGCATCAGCCCCACACGGCTGCAGCGCTCGGCCTCATCGAGATAGGCGGTGGAGACGAAGATGGTGACACCCTCCTTGAGCATGCTGTAGAGGATGCGCCAGAAATCGCGCCGCGAGACGGGGTCGACACCGTTGGTCGGCTCGTCCAGCAACAATACCTCGGGCTGGTGGACGAGCGCGCAGGCCAGCCCCAGTTTCTGTTTCATGCCACCGGACAGATTGCGCGCCAGGCGGCGGCGAAAAGGTGTCAGGTTGCTGAAGCCCAGGAGGCGCTCCTCCGCCTCGGCCAGATGGGCGCGGGGCACCTCATAGAGATCGGCGTAGAAACGCAGATTCTCTTGCACCGTCAGATCGCCGTAGAGACCGAAACGCTGGGACATATAGGCGATGCGACGTTTGACCGCCTCGGGATTCTCACGTACGGAGTAGCCGGCCACCCAGGCCTCGCCCTCGGTCGGTGCGAGGATCCCGGCGAGCATGCGCAGCGTCGTGGTCTTGCCGGCGCCGTCCGGTCCGACGATGCCGAAGATCTCGCCCGGCCGCACCTCGACATCCAGGCCGTGCACGGCCGTCACGGCGCCGAACCGGCGGCCCAGGCCTTGGGTCTGAATTGCCTGGGTCATGGGTGCTCTCGGCGATCGCCGGCGAGTGAACGCGGGGCCTTCCAGTGGGCGTGGCCCGGGACGCCGCGGTCGGCGATACGCAACCGGGCGGCCATTCAACGCACCTCGATATAGACATCCGCGGGCATGCCGGGCTTGAGCACTCCTTCGGGATTGTCGAGGCTGACGTCCACGGCGAACACCAGTTTCACGCGCTCTTCCTGCGTCTGTACGTTCTTGGGCGTGAACTCCGCCTCGGAGGCGACGAAGGTCACCGTGCCGGGAAAATCCCGCCCGGGATAGCTGTCGACACGCGCCCGGGCCTTCGCTCCCAGGCGGATACGCCCGATGTCTATTTCGGAGATATAGACCCGCACCCAGGGGGCGCCGAGCTCGGTCAGCGTCGCCACGGCACGGCCAGCGGCCAGGGTCTCACCGACTTCGGTGTGGGTCCGGGTGACGACGCCCTCGATCGGGCTATGGATGACGGTATCTTCCAGGAAGATCTGCGCATTGGTCCGGCGCGCCTGGGCCTGCTGCAGTCGCGCCCGGGCGGCCTCGATCCGTTCGGGCCGATAGCCGGCCTGCAGCATGGTGAGATGTTCGCGGGCCGAGGCAAGCCGGGCACCGGCCGCCTCGGCGTTCGTCACGTCCCGGTCGCGCTGTTCGCGACTGATGGCTTCGGCGTCATATAGGGAACGGGAGTGTGCGGCCTCGTCCTGGAGCCGTCGAAACGTCACCCTGGCCTCCTCGACCGCCGCCTGCGCCACGGCGATCTCCTCGAGACGATAGCCGGCGGTCAGCTCGTCGAGCTCCGCGGTGGCGGCCGCCACCGCTGCCTCGGCCTCCTGCAGGCTGGCCTCGGCGTCGCGCTGATCGAGTTTGGCGATGGGCTGCGAGACCGCGACGTCGTCCCCCTCGTCGACCTGGCGTTCGACGAGGGTGCCGGGCATGCGAAAGGCCACCCTCACCTGGGTGGCCTCTACCGTACCGGAGGCCATGAGGACCCCCGTGTCGGCCTGGTCCGACCAAGGTGCCCAGCGCACCACCGCGACGACGGCCACGGCGGCGACTACGGCCCCGATCCCACCCGCTATGATTACCTTTCTCATGACGTACCCTCTTCCACGGCGAGTGGCTCTACAGATAACGGCGTACCGTCGGCGAAGACCTCGGGTGTGAGTCGGCCGAGTGCCCGCTGCAGGCGGACGGCCGCCACGAACTCATCGTATTCAGCCTGATTCAGGCTGGCGAGCGCTTCCCAGCGTGCCGCTTCGGCACTCAGCAGATCCGTTACCGTGCTTCTGCCGGCGTGATAGCTCTGCGTCTCGATGCGCAACGCCTCGTCGGATTCGTCCAGCGCCTGACGCGCCGCCTCCCGCTGCTGTTTCGCCGTCTGCAGGCTGCCGAAGGCGGCGCGCGCCTCCGTGGTCACGTCATTCACGATGCCGCGCAGAAGCGCCTGGGCTTGAAGCCGATCGAGATTCGCCTGATCCACGCGGCTCTTACGGATGCCGGCATCGAACACGGGCACACTCAGTTGCAAGCCCACGTCCCAGTCGTCGCGTCCCTCCCAGTCGCCGCCACGCCGGGTGCGGGAGTTCGCCACCAGATCAACACGGGGACGGCGCTCGCCGCGCGCGATCGCCACGCGATCCTCGGCGGCATCGAGTTCGGCCTGCGCCTGCTGTACCTGTGGGTTGGCGAGGACGGCCTGGTGTGCGGCAGTCTCTTCGGAGCCGGGCAGCGACTGCGGCTTGACCGGCAGATCCTGCAACAGCCACGTCCGGACCGGTGTGTCCATGAGGGCAGCCAGCAGTGTCAGCGCATCGCGTTCGCCCTGGGTCGTCGCCGCCTGATTGAAGCGCGCCCCCGAGAGCTGACTCTGGACCCGCAGCACCTCCAAGCGGGCGGCCCGTCCCACATCGACCTTGTGTTGAATCGCATCGACCTCCGCCTGCAGCCCCTCGATACGCCGTACTTCGGCGGCCGCCAGGTCACGTAATTGCAGCGCCTTGGCATAGCTCGACACCACATTGAAAATGAGATCCTGCTCACTGCCGCGCAACCGCTGCACCGCGCTCGCGGTGGTGTTCGCCGCCAACGACTCCCCGGCTACCAGCCTGCCACCGGCGTAGAGCGGCAGACGCAGAGAGATCCCGGCGCTGGTGACATCGGTGTCGAGCGGCGGGAAGACGCCGGGAGTTTCTATCGGGTGGACGAGATAGGGGTCGGAATAATGCGTGTAGGTGGCGTCGATTCCTACCGCCGGATAGCGCTGCCCGCGTGCGATGTCCTGCTCGAGCGCACGTGCATCGCGCTCCAGGCCGGTTGCCTGCAGCCGCGGGTTCGCCTGCACGGCCTGGGTCACCGCCGCGCCCAGTGTCAACGACTCCGCCGCAGCCGCCGACCCGAGGCCCGACATCGACAGGGCGAAGGCAAATAGAAGATGTCGCATACCCGTACGCTGGGTAAGCACGCCAGGGGTACGCATCGGGATGGGTGCAACGCGCATGACCTTCGGTCTCCCGTTTCCGGCATTCAGAAATAACAAGGGTAGTCTACACGGGGAGCCCGTAGAAAGCAAGTGATCACTTACATGCTGGATTGGAAACCAGTTCCAGGTGTCTACCGGTTATCGACCCGGGCCAGCAGTGCCGGCGCCAGAAAATGCCACAGCGGTTCAATCTCATCGTCCAGCCGGAACTCGAAATCATAGATAGACCAGCGCATCACCAGCCCTTGCACCGTGGCCGCGACCAAACGGGCCGCTTCCGCGGGCTTCAGGTCCGCCTGGAAGCAGCCACTCTCGACTCCGTCCTGAATGATGACCTGCAGGTAACTGATATAGCGCTCCATGATGAGCCTGACGGTAATCTTCAACTCCGGATCATCGAGATGTAACCGGTCGGAGAACAGCAGCCGGGCGACACCTCGCTGCTTACCTATGAGTGCGAGTTGTCGCCGCAGCAATCGGTGCAAGCGCACGTCGGCCGATTCGCCGGACCCGTCCAGCCCCTCCAGGGTCGTGAACAGCGCCTTGGCCACCCACTCCATCGCCGCGCGAAAGATGGCGCTGCGGGTCTTGAAATGGCGGAAGATCGTCGGCTGCGCGATGCCTACCCGGTCGGCAATGGCCTGTGCCGTGACGTCCTTGGCCCCGGTGTCGGCCGCCAGATCGAGCGCACTTTGAATGATCTCGTCCCGGCGTGTCTGATGTGATTTACGCTGCTTGGCCATCAATTTAGCGAGTTAGTGCTTACTAATATGTGAATTGTAGCCGTGCCCACCACAGGCTGCAACAGCGGGCGGCCCGGCGACGCGAGGCCGGAGGGATCCGTGTCGGACCGGCCGAGTCGTTGCTTTGGACAGGCCGGGGAACGGTGGAACCAAGATCGTCTGGGAGTTGGTGCCCTGGGCCGGAGTCGAACCGGCACGGTGTTGCCACCGAGAGATTTTAAGTCTCTTGCGTCTACCCATTTCGCCACCAGGGCCGCGCTCGAAAACGCGAGCCGCCATTGTAGCCGCCGGCGCGAAGGGGATTAAAGCGGAGATTGCTCGAAGAATGGAGGCTGGGCCCGGGATCGAACCGAGGTACGCGGCTTTGCAGGCCGCTGCATAGCCACTCTGCCACCCAGCCGGAGGCGGTGGAGCTTCGCGATCGTTGCCGACAAAAAACCTCGGCAGGCGCGGGACCATGACCGAGGTTGCAGTGCGAAGCCTCAAATTTTGGAGCGGGAAACGAGACTCGAACTCGCGACCCCAACCTTGGCAAGGTTGTGCTCTACCAACTGAGCTATTCCCGCTTTCAGAGAGCCCCGTATTGTAACGGCCGGTACCCGGCTGTCAAGCGCAAAAAAACACGGACTTAGCGGGCTGGCACGGCTCATCGCCAGCCATTGCGTCAGCGTTTCACGGTCAGCAACGGCCAGGCGGCGCGCAGGTAGATGATCATCGACCAGAGGGTCAGGCCGGCGGCGATGTACAGGGCCAGCAGCCCGATCAGGGCGGTCGGCAGGCCGGCGATGGGCTCCCGGTAGAGCAGCAGCAGCAACGCGATCATCTGAGCGGTGGTCTTGATCTTGCCGATGACGGACACGGCCACCGTGGTGCGCTCGCCGATCTCCGCCATCCATTCGCGCAGCGCCGAGATGGCGATCTCGCGGCCGATGATCACGGCGGCGGGCAGCGCCAGCAGCGCGCTGTGCATGTTCACCGGATTCACGTCCACCAGCAGCACCAGCGCGACCCCGACCATCAGCTTGTCCGCGACCGGATCGAGGAAGGCACCGAATACCGAGGTCTGGCGCAGGCGTCGCGCCAGGTAGCCATCCAGCCAGTCGGTCACCGCCGCCAGGCCGAAGATCGCTGCGGCAGCAAGGTGCACCCAGTGGAACGGCAGATAGAACACGACCACGAACACCGGGATCAGGCCGATGCGCAGCAGGGTCAGGATATTCGGGATATTGAACTGCATGGTGCCGCCTGTACTCCTGGTTCAGTGCCCGTCACCATGGAAGGCGTCATAGATCTGCTGCGCCAACGCGCGGCTGACGCCCTTGACCTTGGTGAGGTCCTCCACGCCGGCGCGCGCGACCTCGCGCAGACCACCGAACTGGCGCAGCAGCTGAGCACGGCGCTTGGGCCCGACCCCCGGGATGGCCTCCAGGGGGGATTCGGTACGGCTGCGACCGCGGCGCTGGCGATGCCCGGTGATGGCGAATCGATGCGCCTCGTCACGGATCTGCTGGATCAGGTGCAGTGCCTGGCTGTCGGCCGGCAACCGCAGCTCCGTGCCGT
This sequence comes from Gammaproteobacteria bacterium, assembly GCA_019911805.1. Lineage (NCBI taxonomy): Bacteria > Pseudomonadati > Pseudomonadota > Gammaproteobacteria > Gammaproteobacteria bacterium. Next base: position 5,376 of record JAIOJV010000097.1, on the reverse strand, counting down.
CCGGCCGGTGCAGCACCTCCCAGCCGGGCCGGCGCTCCCGCCCCTTGGCGACGCCGAGCATCGGCAGGTCGGCGAGCTGCAGTTCCTCCAGCACCCGGGCCGCCACCGCCACCTGGCCCTTGCCACCGTCGATCAGGATCAGGTCCGGCCAGCGACCCTCCTCATCCCGGACCCGAGTGTAACGGCGCTCCAAGGCCTGCGCCATCGCCGCATAGTCATCGCCCGGCTCGACGCCGCTGATGTTGAAGCGGCGGTAGTCGGATTTTACGGCGCCTTCGGTATTGAACACCACACAAGAGGCCACGGTGGCCTCGCCGCGCGTGTGGCTGATATCGAAACACTCGATCCGCTCGATCGGCTCGCCGAGGCCCAGGGCCGTCTGCAGCGCCTCGAAGCGCCTGGCCATGCCGGCGCGGCTGGCCAGGCGTGCCGCCAGGGCCAGACGCGCGTTGCGCGCGGCCATCGCCAGCCAGCGCGCACGCTCCTTGCGTACCCGGGCGCGTACCGTGACCTTGTGTCCGGCCTGTTCGGCCAGCACCTGCTCGAGCCAGTCGGCGTCCGGGATGTCGTGGTTGAGCAGCAGCTCGCCGGGGACTTCGCGGCCCAGATAATACTGCTGTACGAAGGCCGCCAGCACCTCCTCGGGCACGGCCCCCGCCGGTACCCGCGGGAAGAACGTCTTGTTGCCGAGGTTGCGGCCGGCACGGATGAAGAACACCTGGATACAGGCCGCGCCGCCCTCCAGCACCGCCGCGACGATGTCCAGGTCACCGCGCTCGCCACTGACGTACTGACGCTCCTGCACGCGCGTCAGGCTGACGATCTGGTCGCGATAGCGCGCCGCGAGCTCATAGTCGAGCGCGGTCGCGGCCGCATCCATCTTGCGTCCCAGCTCGTCGACGATCTCGCTGTTGCGGCCCTCGAGGAACTGCATCGTGTGGCGGACGTCCTCGGCATAATCCTCCGGCGACACCAGTCCGACGCACGGCGCGGTGCAGCGCTTGATCTGATACTGCAGGCAGGGTCGTGAGCGGTTGCTGAAGAAGCTGTCTTCGCACTGGCGTACGCGGAACACCTTCTGCAGCAGGTGCAGGCTCTCGCGCACGGCGCTGGCGTTGGGATACGGCCCGAAATAGCGACCCTCGGCACGGCGCGTACCGCGGTGCATGGCGATGCGCGGGTAGGTCTGTCCGGTGGACAGATAGATGTAGGGATAGCTCTTGTCGTCGCGCAGCAGGATGTTGTAGCGCGGCTGGAATTCCTTGATGAGGTTGTTCTCGAGCAGCAGTGCCTCACTCTCGGTGTGGGTCGCCGTCACCTCGACGCTGGCCATCTGTGCCATCAGCGCCTGCGTCTTCGCACTCAGACCGGTCTTGCGAAAATAGCTCGCCACGCGCTTCTTGAGGTTGCGGGCCTTGCCGACGTACAGGAGTTCGCCGTCTGCCGCCAGGATGCGGTAGACGCCGGGGTGCGAGGTCAGATGCCGGAGGAAACCGGCGGCATCGAAGGGAGTGGGTTTCTCCACGGACTCACCGTGCGTCCAGCAGGTCCCGCGCGCGGCCGACGACGGTGCGGAACATGTCCTCGGTCAGCCGCCGGGTCTGGGTGTTGTAGCGGCTGCAGTGATAGGAATCCAGCAGGGTGCGGCCCCCGTCCAGGCGATGCTCGGCGCCATGGCCGAACACGGCATCCCTGGCGCGCAGGTCCAGTGCCCGCAGCACGGCGTCGTGCGCGATGCGCCCCAGCGCCAGGATGACGGCATGCCCCGGCAGGGTGCCGAACTCGTTGCGCAGGAAGTCGTTGCAGCTGCGGACCTCGGCCGGCAGCGGCTTGTTCTGCGGCGGCAGGCACTTCACGGCATTGGTGATGCGACAGTCGCGCAGTTCCAGGCCGTCATCGCGGCTGACCGATGCGGGGCGGCTGCCAAAGCCGAACTCGTGGAGGGTCCGGTACAGCAGGATGCCAGCATGGTCGCCGGTGAACGGCCGGCCGCTGGCATTGGCGCCGTGCATGCCGGGCGCCAGACCGACGATCAGCAGGGCCGCCGCCGGATCGCCGAAGGCCGGCACCGGGCGTGCGTGATAGGCCGGATGGGCCAGCCGGACGCCGTCCAGGAACGTGGCCAGCCGCGCGCAGCGGCGGCAATCGGGATCGAAGATGTGGTTGTCTGACTGCATGGATTTCCAGGGGGTCTCACGATCCTGCTGGCGGTGTCCGGTTCGAGTATCGCACGGGTACCGGTGTTGGCGCGGGATCGGCACAGGATGCATCATCGCCGCCCTGCCCCGTCCTCCGGCCCGCCACTGCCGTGGAGCGCTGGCGGCTTGTTACACGCGGATCGAACCGCTCTCAGCCGGGCGTCGGGTCGATACAGATCATGCCGTGCCGCATGGCCAGATGCGTGAGCTCCACATCGTTGTCGACGCCCAGTTTCTCGTAGAGGCGGTAACGGTAGGTACTGACCGTCTTGGGACTCAGGCACAGCCGGTCGGAGATGTCCTGGATGCTGTGACCCCGGGTCACCATGAGCATGACCTGCATCTCGCGCTGGGAGAGCTTCTCGAACAGCGACCGCTTGCCACCGGGCAGCATCGACAAGGCCACCTGGCGGGCGATGTCGGCGCCGACGTAGCGCTCGCCCTTGGCCACGGTGTTGATCGCCGCAATGATCTCGTTGACCGCGCAGGATTTGGTCAGATAACCCGCGGCCCCGGCCTCCAGCAGCCGCGTCGGATAGGGGTCGTCGACATGTACGGTCACGACGATGACCTTGATGTCGGGGTGGATCTGTATGAGTTTGCGGGTGGTCTCCAACCCGCCGATGCCCGGCATATTCACATCCATGATGACCACGTCCGGCTTGCGCTGCCGGACCATCTGGATGGCCTCCTCACCGGTACTCGCCTCGCCGATGACCTGGATATCCTTGGCGTCCTCGAGAATCCGCTTGAGGCCGGCCCGCACCAGTTCGTGATCGTCCACCAACAGCAGTTGGATCATTCTGTCCCCCCGTCTCTCCAAGCTCCATTTGCCATCAGCGCAGGCCCAGCCGCCCGGGCCGCAGCCGCTCGGCGGCGGGCACCGGGAGCATATCACAAGGCCAGCACCCCTTGGACGGGCGGGGACGCCGCCCGCCGGCTGCCCCCGGCACCCGGAAGATTCAATGACGCGACCAGAATATATCTGGTAACGCATTGACGTAAGGAACCAGATCCCGGCCAATGTGACATCACCACAGGGCGCCTGCGATGGTGTCAGGAAGCGACCCACCGCCGATCATCGAGGCACGGATCCAACCTGTCCGTTACACTAGTGCGCTGAATCCAGACACCCTCTGCAGCGTGCGCCAGCGAATCGCCAGACCTGATAATGATACCAACCGGGCTCTCCGCACAGCACCACAACGCCTTCACGACACAGGGTGTCACGAAGATCTATGGCGCAGGCACGGCGGCCGTACATGCGCTGCGTGGCGTCGATCTGGACATCCCGGCCGGTGAGATGGTGGTGCTGCTCGGTCCCTCCGGCAGCGGTAAATCCACACTGCTGAACATCCTCGGCGGGCTGGACCGGGTCACTGCGGGCACCGTGCACTTCCAGGATCGGGAGCTGACGGCCATGAGCGACACCCAACTGACGCGCTACCGCCGTGATTATGTAGGCTTCGTGTTCCAGTTCTACAACCTCATGCCCAGCCTCACCGCCTATGAAAACGTCGAACTGGTCACCGAGATCGCCCGCGATCCGCTCACCCCGGAGGATGCACTCGGGCTGGTGGGCCTGCGCGGGCGCGCCGACCATTTTCCCAGCCAGCTCTCCGGCGGTGAACAACAGCGCGTCGCCATCGCCCGCGCGGTGGCCAAGCAGCCGACGGTGCTGTTCTGTGACGAGCCCACGGGCTCCCTCGACAGCACCACCGGGCGGAATGTGCTGCAGGTATTGAAGGATGTGAACGAACGGCTCAGGGCCACCGTGCTGATCGTCACGCATGCCGCGGCGACCGCTGCCATGGCCGACCGGGTGATCCACTTCGCCGACGGCAGTATCCGCGAGGTCGTGAAAAACGCGAGCAAGCGTTCCCCCGAGGACATCGAATGGTAAACGCATCCTGACATGAGCCCGCTGAACCGCAAGCTGTTGCGCGATCTGTGGCGCATCAAGGGCCAGGCGGTCGCCATCGGCGCGGTGATCGCCGTGGGTGTGCTGCTGTTGGTGATGATGGCGGGGCTGATCAATTCGCTCGACGAGACCCGGCGCGCCTATTACGAGCGCTATCGGCTGGCCGATGTCTTCGCCCCGGTCAAGCGCGCACCCGCGCACCTGCTCGCGGATCTGGCCGCCATCCCCGGCGTCGCCGCGGTCGAAGGTCGCGTCTCCGGCAGCGCACTGATCGACCTTCCCGGCCAGGACCTGCCACTGCGCGCACAGGCGGTATCGCTGCCGGATTTCCGTGACCCGCGTCTGAACGACTTCTTTCTCAACGCCGGGCGCCGGCTGGATCGCGACCATCCCGACGAGATCCTGCTGCTGAAGAGTTTTGCCGCGGCGCACGGGCTGCATCCCGGGGATACGTTCGCCGTCACCCTAAACGGCGCGCGCCGCACGCTGCGCATCGTCGGTCTCGCCCAGGCACCCGAGTTCCTCTACACCACCGCGCCCGGCGAACTGATCTCCGACGACGCCCGCTTCGGGGTCATCTGGATGAGCCATACGGCGCTGGCCGCCGCCTATGACATGGAAGGCGCCTTCAACGAGGCCTTGCTGTCGCTCGACCGCAACGCCCACTTGCCCGCAGTGCTGGCAGCCGTGGACCGGATCCTGGACCCCTACGGCGGACTCGGGGCCTATGGGTTGGAAGACCAGGTCTCCAACCGTTTCATCAGCGAGGAGATCGACGGCCTGCGCGCTACCAGCACCGCCGTGCCGCCGATCTTCCTCGCCGTGGCGGCCTTTCTGCTCTACATCGTCATCTCGCGTATGGTGCAGGCCGAACGCGAACAGATCGGCCTGCTCAAGGCCTTCGGCTACACCGATCTCGAAACGGGCGCGCACTATTTCAAGCTGATCATCGCCATCGCCGCGGGCGGCGCGGTGGCGGGCTGCCTGCTGGGCATCGCCGCCGGGCGCGCGCTGATCGACGTCTATCTGGTCTACTACAAATTTCCCTTCCTGGTGTTCCAGCTCGACCCCGCGGCCTTCGTCACGGCGTTTCTGGTCAGTGTGCTGTCGGCCTCGGCCGGCGGTCTGCTGGTGCTGCGCCGGGTCTTCGCGCTGGCCCCGGCCGCTGCCATGCGTCCCCCCACACCCCCCGACTACAGCCGCACGGGCCGCATCGGCCGCGCCTTGCGGGCGCGGCTCGACCAGCCCAGCCGCATG
>JAIOJV010000096.1 GCA_019911805.1 Gammaproteobacteria bacterium | reverse complement strand
AGCCGCAGGCGGGCCTCGGTCAGTTCCGGGCGCAGGCGACGCGCGATGGCAAGACGCGCGGCCGGATCATCAAGCGATTCGCCGTCGGTGCCCGGCTCGGAGACAGGTTCAAACGCCGGCGCCGTCTGGAACATCGGCGCTCCCATCTGACGGAGCAGTTGCAGCCGGGCGGCCTCGAGTTCGCTCGCCACCGCGCGGATGGTGTCGAGACGCGCGGGATCGGCTGTGGCCGTCGGGGCAGGCTCGATGTCGAGGGTCTTCAACTGCTCGACCGGACCGGTCGGCGGGGACTGACTGAAGTGGCGTACACCGTCCGCATCGACCCAGGTCATGATGCGCTCCGCGAGTACCGCGCCCGCCCCGAGCAGCAGGACAGCAGCAGTCAGTGTGGTTGGAACAACGTTCCGCATAGCCCGACTACCTCTGTGGATAGGGGCCACGCACCCGCGCCCCACACCGAACAGAGTATACTGCGCGGCATCGGCAAGTGCCTGTCACAGGTCCCGATCCATGGATTTTCCTGCCCACATCGTGCCCGAACTGCTGCGCTGGCTGACTACTGCACTGGCCGCGCTGTGGCTGGTCATTGCCACGCGGCGCATGCCACGCGAGCGCCTCACCGAAAGCGGTTTCATCCACGTGCTGTTCGGCGCCAGCATCGGCGTGCTGCTGCTGTGGAGCCTGCGTGCCGGGGTGCCGCCGGTGTTCAATTTTCACCTCCTGGGGGTGACGGTGCTGACCCTGATGCTCGGCTGGCACTTCGCCTCGCTGGCGGTCGCCCTGGCACTGCTCGGGATCACCCTCAACGGCCAGGCCGAGTGGGCGAGTTTCGGCATTAATTTCCTGGTGATGGGTGCGATCCCGATCGCCCTGACCTGGCGGCTGCTGCAACTGGTGCAGCGGCGCCTGCCGCACAACTTCTTCATCTATGTCTATATCAACGGGTTTCTCGCCGCCGGCCTGTCGATTCTCGCCGCCACCGGGGTCGGTGTCGGCCTGCTGTGGCTGACCGGCGCCCGGACCAATGCCTGGCTGGAGTATCAGTACCTGCCGTTCTTCCCGCTCATGGTCTTCGCCGAGGCGCTGCTGAACGGTATGGTGATGACCCTGCTGGTGGCATTGCGCCCCGCCTGGGTCTGCAGTTTCGACGACGAACTCTACATCAACGGAAAATGACTGCCGCATCCGCCGACAAGGTGGTGCGCCTGCCGCATGGGACATAGCCACGCCCCGATCAGCCATAATCGCGCCTTCGCCATCGGCATCGCGCTCAACGTCGCCTTCGTTATCGCCGAGGCGATCGCCGGCTGGTACAGCAACTCGCTGGCGCTGCTGTCGGACGCCGGTCACAACCTCAGTGATGTGCTGAGTCTGGTACTCGCCTGGGCCGGCAGCTATCTGAGCACGCGTCCTGCCACCGAGCGGCGTACCTACGGCCTGCGCCGCAGCTCCATCCTGGCCGCGTTGATGAACGCCGTGATCCTGCTGCTGGTGATCGGTGCACTCGGTTGGGAGGCCATCGCGCGGCTGAGCGATCCACCGCGTGTGTCCCACGGTATGGTGGTGATCGTGACGGCGGCGATCGGTGTGGTCATCAATACCGCCACGGCGCTGATGTTCATGCGCGGCAGCCACGACGATCTCAATATCCGTGGTGCCTTTCTGCACATGGCAGCGGATGCCGCCGTGTCGCTCGGCGTGGTGATCGCCGGTGTACTGATGCTGTTCACCGACTGGTACTGGCTCGACCCGCTGATGGGCCTGGTGATCGCCGTGGTGATCGTCATCAGCAGCTGGCGGCTGCTGCGCGAATCGCTGGACCTGGCGCTGGATGCGGTCCCCGGGTCCATCGATCCGGTCGCCGTGGAACGTTATCTGCGCGAGCTGCCCGAGGTCGCCGCGGTGCATCACCTGCACATCTGGGGGATGAGCACCACCGAGGTGGCGCTGACCGTGCACCTGGTGAAACGTGACGGCCGCTTGGATGATACCTTTCTGGCCCGCGTGCATGACGAGCTGCACGAGCGCTTCGGCATCGGTCATGCGACGCTGCAACTCGAGGCCGGCAGCGATGACGCGGAGTGCCCGGCCACGCCGGCGGTGCCGGAAGCACACACTCATTAACCTCAATCGTATCGAAAAGGCTGCTGGACGATGGCGCGCGCCTCACGACGCAACACGCTCTACCACCTGCTCACCCCCTTCCTGCGCTGGCGCCCGCTGGTCACCCGGGCGAACCTGCGGGCCGACTTCTCTGCTGGTCTGACCGGCGCCATCGTGGTGCTGCCGCAGGGCGTCGCCTTCGCGGCCATCGCCGGTATGCCGCCGGAGTACGGCCTGTACGCCGGCATGGTCCCGGCCATCGTCGCGGCGTTGTTCGGCTCGTCCTGGCACCTGGTCTCGGGGCCGACCACCGCCGCCTCGCTGGTGCTGTTCTCGGCGCTCAGCGCCCTCGCCGAGCCGGGCAGCGCCCAGTATGTGCAACTGGCACTGACGCTGACCTTCATGGTCGGCATCATCCAGCTGGTGATGGGTCTGGCGCGCCTGGGTGTGCTGGTGAACTTCATCTCGCACTCGGTGATCATCGGTTTCACCGCCGGCGCCGCGCTGCTGATCATCGCGAACCAGCTCAAGCACTTCTTCGGCGTGCCGGTCGAACGTGGCCTGCACTTTCACGAGACGCTGGTGGCGGTGGGCCGGCAGATCACGGACATCAACCCCTACGTCACCGCCGTCGCGCTGACAACGCTGCTGGTCGGTGTCCTGGTCAAGAAGCTGATGCCGCGGCTGCCGTACATGATCATCGCCATGCTGCTCGGCAGCGCCCTGGCGGCGATCCTGGACAGGGTGTTCGGTGCCGACCACACCGCCATCCAGGCCGTCGGCGCACTGCCGGCCAGTCTGCCGCCGCTGTCCATGCCCAGCTTCGACCTGGTGACCATCAAGCACCTGGCACCGGCCACCCTGGCCGTCACCTTGTTCGCGCTCACCGAGGCCGTATCCATCTCGCGCTCCATCGCACTCAAGAGCGGCCAGCAGATCGATGGCAACCAGGAGTTCTTCGGCCAGGGCCTGTCGAACATCGCCGGCAGCTTCTTCTCCGGCTACGTGGCGACCGGCTCCTTCAACCGCAGCGGCCTGAACTACAGTGCCGGTGCCAGAACCCCCGTCGCCGCGGTGTTCGCCGGCAGCCTGCTGATGGTGATCGTGGTGCTGGTCGCACCCTTTGCGGCCTATTTGCCCAATGCCGCCATGGCCGGCATCCTGATGCTGGTGGCCTGGGACCTGATCGACTTCTACCACGTCGGTCAGATCCTGCGGGCGAGCAGGTCCGAGACCAGCATCCTGGCGACCACCTTCTTCGCCACCATGTTCCTGGAGCTGGAGTTCGCCATCTTCCTCGGCGTGATGCTGTCGCTGGGGCTGTACCTGGCGCGCACCTCGCAGCCCGCGGTGCATGTGCGGGCGCCCGACCCGCAGCAGGACAAGCGCAGGTTCGGCCCCGCGGCGGGCACGCTGGAGTGCCCGCAGCTGCGCTTCGTGCGCATCGACGGTTCGCTGTTCTTCGGTGCCATCAACTACGTTCAGGAGCGCCTGCGTGAGTTCGAGGAACAGCATCCCGAGCAGAAGAACCTGGCCATCATCGCCTCCGGCATCAACTTCATCGACCTGGCCGGCGGCGAGTTTCTGGTCAAGGAGGCCCGGCGCCGCCGCGAGCTCGGCGGGCAGCTGTACCTCATCCGCGTGAAAGCGAGCGTCCTCAAGGAACTCGAGCGCGCCGGTTTCCTCGACGAACTCGGCCGCGAGAACATCTTCAATGGGAAGACTGAGGCTATCTGGGAGATCTTCCAGCGCCTGGACCGGGACATCTGCGCACATTGCCACAAGCGGGTGTTCGTGGAATGTCAGAGTCTGCCGCCGCCGGTGGAGGAGGGGGTGACGCAGGCTCCTGGAGGTATGCTGGAGAGCTTTGGCGAGGCACGCAGCGTGCCTGGACAGTGAGCAGGCCCTTCGCTGTGGACCAACCCGGACTGCCGTTCGCCCGGAACCGTTCAGGTGTTTACATCGATCGCATCGCGTAACAAGTCGGCCAGACGAATCACACCCAGCAGGCGGCGCTGATCATCCACCACCGGGAGGTCCTCGACGCGACGCTCCACCTGCTGCTGGAAGATGTCGTGCTGATGAAGAATGTCGTCGATCTTCTCGTCGGCCCCGACGCACAGCATGCGATCGTCCATATGCTCGGCCACGGTGCCCAGCGTGATCCGCTCGATCAGCTCACGGAGGCTGTGGGTGGGCCGCAACTCGGCCAGCAGCAGGCTGGTCAGGTGCCACAGGCCCAGATGCCCGCTGAGGTGCCCTTCGGCATCGAGCACAAAGATATCGCGTCCTTCAGGATGGTCCAGCAGCAGGCGTGCGGCATCCTGCAGGCTGCTGTCACCGGCGATGGTCAACGCCACCGCCGGATGGCGTGCAAGCCATTCACGGGCCTTCATCGCGTTCCTCTCCTCTCGGGATTTCAGTGGTGCCGCCGATCTCACCGGCGCGGGCCAGCCCGAAACGGGTACCCAGCGCACCGAGCGTTTCGGTCAGCAGTGTACTCGCCGTAATGATATTGATGATCAGGGTGGCCGAATCCTCCAGGCGCGCCACCCCGGTGAGCAGCAGCGACATGCCGATGGCCACCCCGCCCTGCGGCAACATGACCAGGCCGATATTGTGGCTGATCACCCGTGGTGCGCCGGCAAATCGCGCACCGATCATGGCACCGATAATCTGTCCGCCCGCTCGCAGCAGGAAATACAGCACGATCAGGCCGGCATGGTCGCGAATGACGGCAAGTTCGAGATGCAGCCCGGCAAAGGTGAAAAACAGCACGAACACCACCTCCTGGAGCCGCTCGAGCGGCCGGAACAAGGGTTCGGAATGTGCGCCACCAAACAGGCGGGCCGAAAAACCCAGCGTCATCGCTGCCAGCAGTGGGGAGAAATGCCAGGCTTCGGCCAGCCCGGTGAGCAGGATGATGCCGCCGAGCAGTGCGACCAACTGCAGCTCCTGCTCAGGCAGGCGTCGGGCGGTGCGCTCGATCACCAGACCGCCGAGCATCCCGAAACCGAGAGCCGCCGCAATCTCCCAGATTACGGTCGGAATCGCGGCATTAAAGCCGGTAGTCTCGAGCGTCGCCAGCACCAGCGAAAAGATCACCAGCGCCAGCGCGTCGTCGAGTGCGACCATGCCCAGCAGTGCGGTGGTCAGCGGGCCGCGGGCCCGGTACTGGTGGATAATCGCGACAATGGCGGCCGGTGCGGTGGTGGTGGAAATCGCGGCGAGCAGCAGTGCCAGTATCCAGCCGGGCAGGCCGGGCACGGTCAGGCCCAGCAGCAAAAAGCCCAGCAACACGGCCACAAAGCTGCCACCGACCTTGCCCAGCGTCGCGCTGACGATGACCCAACCCAGATGGCGCAGCTGCGCGACCGTGGCCGCCCCACCGATCAGATAGGCGATGATCCCCAGCGCAACGGCCACCAACGGCCGGGTCCACTCGGTGGTCTCGGCACCCAACGGCCCACCGAGAAATTCCGGGGCGAACAGGATGCCTGCGAATATATAGCCCACCACGCGCGGCACGCGGAAGAAATGGCTCACCAGCACGCCGAGCGTCAGCCCGGTAATCAGCAGCAGGCCGATCAGCAGAATTCCCACGTCACCTCCATCGCCGCCTTGATCGCCCCGGGACGCCTCGTGCTTCCGATACACGCGCGAATGGGAGCAGGCCGCAACCGGACTATGTCGGGTAGGCTGGTCGTGATCAAGCGTTACCTGGATAGCTTAGGGTAGATGGAAGCATCGGGGTGAAAATCGGTTCTGTTTCCGGCAGGATCTGGTTGCTATGATTGTCTGTGTTACCTATCAGGTACGGAGGGTGGTCATGGCTACGACTCTTGAAGAATTGGAGACACAAGCCCTCAAGTTGACACGCCAGGAAAGGGATAAGCTTATCCGCCGGTTAATTGTGAGCCTGGACGGAGAGCCTGATGGTACTCCGGACGAAATCGCCAAGGCATGGGATGAAGAAATTGCTCGCCGCGTGGCCGACATGGAGGCTGGGCGCACAAAGTGGATTCCGGCGGAGGAAGTGTTGGCGGAGTTAAATGCCATCATTGCCAAACACGATAAATAATGAAGGATAGAGATGGCGCAGGAAGCGCGGGCGGAGATCGCAGCAGTTATCCGTTGGTACGCCAGGAAGGCGGGGAAGAATATGCAGGTCAGAGCCTTCAGGACTGAAGTCCGTGAAATACTGTCGTTGCTCAGCAAGCATCCAAACATGGGGTCGCCGGTAGTGTGTGGAACTCGCTGCATGGCATTGAGGCGTTTCCCTTTCCGTATTGTTTATCACCATAATTCCGATACCCTGCGAATTATCGCTCTGACCTACCACAGCCGTCGCTCGGTATATTGGGCGGGGCGACAGTGAAAATTCCTACAACCGATGCGTTTACCGATGAGGTCAAATTTATGCCGCATCTGCTCCAGCAAGTTCTCTAGATCGGCATACTCAATGGCAACACCAAATGGGAATACAACTGCGCTGGTTCATCCCCGCGCATGCGGGGAACACTGGGTGCGCAGCTGCAGGCGGCGCTCGAACGTCGGTTCATCCCCGCGCATGCGGGGAACACAGGACATCGAGCGACAGCGACTGCGTGAAGGTCGGTTCATCCCCGCGCATGCGGGGAACACGAACGCTCGACCTTCTTGAAATCCTCCTCCGCCGGTTCATCCCCGCGCATGCGGGGAACACGGCCTGCATGAACGTGCCATGCTGCTCGTGCTCGGTTCATCCCCGCGCATGCGGGGAACACTCTCGGGGATCTCCTCGGCCAGGCCGGACAGGCGGTTCATCCCCGCGCATGCGGGGAACACTTTGCGTGCAGCTTTTTTAGCATTTAGATAATCGGTTCATCCCCGCGCATGCGGGGAACACAGGTTTCCAGGGGTCGGCCAAAGGGTGGAATCCGGTTCATCCCCGCTCATGCGGGGAACACCTACGCCCCCCTGGCGCAGACCGTGCCTGTGTCCGGTTCATCCCCGCGCATGCGGGGAACACAGCCCCAACTCGCTCAGCGGGTCGAACATCACCGGTTCATCCCCGCGCATGCGGGGAACACCTATTCGATGATGCGTGGACTGTTCTGGAAAGCAGTTCATCCCCGCGCATGCGGGGAACACTTTGCGGCGGCCATGCCCAAAAACTGATTATCCGGTTCATCCCCGCGCATGCGGGGAACACATGTCGGAGATCAAGCCGCGCACGCGGTTGGGCGGTTCATCCCCGCGCATGCGGGGAACACGGGCGCCAGCCCGCCGCAACAGGGGCAGGCGACGGTTCATCTCCGCGCATGCGGGGAACACGGCCTTGCCTGGATTGGTCACGTCTGCGATCTCGGTTCATCCCCGCGCATGCGGGGAACACTGTTGATATGCTCTATCTCGGCCGCTGTTGGACGGTTCATCCCCGCGCATGCGGGGAACACTTCTGGCCGATTTCCGTCTCGGTCATGCCGGTCGGTTCATCCCCGCGCATGCGGGGAACACACAACGGCCGTAGATGTATTCGGCAGTGCCTTCGGTTCATCCCCGCGCATGCGGGGAACACGGCTCGCGGGATGAAATGCCCGGCATCCATTTCCGGTTCATCCCCGCGCATGCGGGGAACACAGCAGAAAGAGAGCTGGCGGGAAGAATTACGACGGTTCATCCCCGCGCATGCGGGGAACACTAAAGCGGGCTGGTACGTGCTCGGTTCGCAGTCGGTTCATCCCCGCGCATGCGGGGAACACGTCAGTGTTGGTCGCGGAGCCGGGTACTGACCCGGTTCATCCCCGCGCATGCGGGGAACACCTCTGAGACGGCCCTAGTGGATCACTGGCGGCCGGTTCATCCCCGCGCATGCGGGGAACACCCCACTGAGGCTGGTGTTCCTGAGATCGGCTGCGGTTCATCCCCGCGCATGCGGGGAACACGGCCAGATCCGAGGCGATCTGCGGGTCCTTCTCGGTTCATCCCCGCGCATGCGGGGAACACGGGTCGAAGAACGCATCCAGCATCTTCTGCACCGGTTCATCCCCGCGCATGCGGGGAACACATCATCGCCCGCTGTGGCCGCGCCGCGCCGACCGGTTCATCCCCGCGCATGCGGGGAACACACCCATGAGATCGACATCGGCGCCGTGGTGACCGGTTCATCCCCGCGCATGCGGGGAACACGGCCAGGCGGCGCGCTTCTTCGGCGGGGTCTGCGGTTCATCCCCGCGCATGCGGGGAACACCTCGCAGAAATTTTGATATGACGGCTAGCGATCGGTTCATCCCCGCGCATGCGGGGAACACAACGATGATGGCGAGATTGTCCATATCCGCGCTGGTTCATCCCCGCGCATGCGGGGAACACGAGCCGAAGGAAGTGCTCAAGGACCGCGAGGGCGGTTCATCCCCGCGCATGCGGGGAACACCACAAGAGCCTCACTGGCGTAGACTCGGAATTCGGTTCATCCCCGCGCATGCGGGGAACACTGAGCTTGGAGATCTCGTCGAGGATGAGCGTCTGGTTCATCCCCGCGCATGCGGGGAACACAAATCGACACCGGCCACCCACAACCCATAAACCGGTTCATCCCCGCGCATGCGGGGAACACGTACTTGAGCGTCTGCACACTCAGGTCGTGGGCGGTTCATCCCCGCGCATGCGGGGAACACTCCGGATTCAGCCACCTGGACGGCGTGTACAACGGTTCATCCCCGCGCATGCGGGGAACACATCAGGCCCAGCACGCCGGGGTCGAGTTTCATCGGTTCATCCCCGCGCATGCGGGGAACACGCGCATCTCTGCGGCGTAGCGATACAGAGACGCGGTTCATCCCCGCGCATGCGGGGAACACGAGATGTGTAATAATATCCACCTTAAACCCTCCGGTTCATCCCCGCGCATGCGGGGAACACATAACATCCCGGACTCCCTCCGGTAGTGATGTCGGTTCATCCCCGCGCATGCGGGGAACACCGATCGCGTGCGGCCGGCCTCGAAACATACGGCGGTTCATCCCCGCGCATGCGGGGAACACTCCTCAGTTGCCGTCACCGGGATATAAATATCCCGGTTCATCCCCGCGCATGCGGGGAACACCGCCGGTGGACCGCCTTGACGCGGTACTTGGGCGGTTCATCCCCGCGCATGCGGGGAACACATTTGGCGGCGAAGATACGATTTTATTGACATCGGTTCATCCCCGCGCATGCGGGGAACGCCACGGCAGCCCGGCCAGCGCGGCGTTCTGCACCGGTTCATCCCCGCGCATGCGGGGAACACCAATGACATCTAGCTGCAATGGACAGATATGTCGGTTCATCCCCGCGCATGCGGGGAACACTTTATCCGCTGATGAATAAATTCTCCGAGGACCGGTTCATCCCCGCGCATGCGGGGAACACCCGTCGTCGGTGCGCCGCAACGATTGGCGAACCGGTTCATCCCCGCGCATGCGGGGAACACCAGCGGCGCGATCTCTCCGCGGAGGTTGTCGGCGGTTCATCCCCGCGCATGCGGGGAACACAACGAGCTGTTGGCCCCGCTGGTCGACAATACCGGTTCATCCCCGCGCATGCGGGGAACACCACCTCCCAGATGGAATCCGGGATAGCGGATGCGGTTCATCCCCGCGCATGCGGGGAACACGACGAGGCGCGCAAAGACGCCGAGAACGACGTCGGTTCATCCCCGCGCATGCGGGGAACACACGCCGATGATCGCCTGCGGCAACGCGGCGACCGGTTCATCCCCGCGCATGCGGGGAACACAAATCGACGCCGGACACCCACAACCCATAGAACGGTTCATCCCCGCGCATGCGGGGAACACCAGCTCCTCGACATCCTGCTGGACCGGCTAGGCGGTTCATCCCCGCGCATGCGGGGAACACGTCGTCGGCCGGGATCGGCGCGGCATCGACCCCGGTTCATCCCCGCGCATGCGGGGAACACATCAGCCAGCCGGGTGAGAAACGCAATAACAACGGTTCATCCCCGCGCATGCGGGGAACACTTGCTACCCTGTACCCTCAGTTAGTCTGCAATCGGTTCATCCCCGCGCATGCGGGGAACACGCGCCAAAAGCATGTACCATTGCAGCAAAAGACGGTTCATCCCCGCGCATGCGGGGAACACCACTAGATTCTGTTGCTAGGTTCTAGCCACCCCGGTTCATCCCCGCGCATGCGGGGAACACAAGAGGACCAATCAGCGGAATACGCCTCCAGACGGTTCATCCCCGCGCATGCGGGGAACACGAACCCCGGAGTCGATGGCTTTGAACAGCATCCCGGTTCATCCCCGCGCATGCGGGGAACACATAGCGAAGGTGATCGAAGAAGTTGCGGATGACGGTTCATCCCCGCGCATGCGGGGAACACCACGACATCAAGACCGCCAAGGAAGACGGCGGCGGTTCATCCCCGCGCATGCGGGGAACACGTAGTGATAACCGACCATTCGCCAGCCCCTGGCGGTTCATCCCCGCGCATGCGGGGAACACCAATAATACGAATTCTGCGCAAGGCTTCGGTTCGGTTCATCCCCGCGCATGCGGGGAACACGTCATGGAGGCGTTAAAGGAGCGTTCTGATTCCGGTTCATCCCCGCGCATGCGGGGAACACTCTGAGCGCGTGCCTGCCACCATAAGCATCAGCGGTTCATCCCCGCGCATGCGGGGAACACATTTTCCCGTCTACTAGTAGACTCTCGCTCATCGGTTCATCCCCGCGCATGCGGGGAACACTTCGTCTGGCAGCTCGCGCAGCAGATCGATTACGGTTCATCCCCGCGCATGCGGGGAACACTTGCTAAGCCGGCGTAGTAAGCTAATACTAGACGGTTCATCCCCGCGCATGCGGGGAACACGCAGCCCATGCGCAGGCGCAGACCAGTATTCACGGTTCATCCCCGCGCATGCGGGGAACACCGACCGACCGCCGACGTCCAGAAGAGCGTCGGCGGTTCATCCCCGCGCATGCGGGGAACACGCTGCCGATGCTGCTGGTATTGATACTGACAAACGGTTCATCCCCGCGCATGCGGGGAACACTCTGCGTACTCAATCCGCCCCGTAGAGTTGTGCAGTTCATCCCCGCGCATGCGGGGAACACGCGCTCAGTCGGGCACTGGAGACGAACGAGTTCGGTTCATCCCCGCGCATGCGGGGAACACGCCACCCCGCGCCTGCTGCGCCTGTTCCGCGTCGGTTCATCCCCGCGCATGCGGGGAACACTTGGCGTCGCCCTGCAGGGCGGTGACGCCGCCCGGTTCATCCCCGCGCATGCGGGGAACACGCCGACCTCGGCGCGACCTACCGGTTCTACTACGGTTCATCCCCGCGCATGCGGGGAACACCTGGCGGAGATCTTCGGCCGCCACGCCGAGGCCGGTTCATCCCCGCGCATGCGGGGAACACGACAGGTCGCCGCGCAGACTGAGCAGGAAATCCGGTTCATCCCCGCGCATGCGGGGAACACTCCATCGCCACTGGTATCGGCGGTCTTTTGGCCGGTT
>JAIOJV010000095.1 GCA_019911805.1 Gammaproteobacteria bacterium | reverse complement strand
TGATTCGGGGGTCGGGATTCGGGATTCGGGATTCGGGATTCGGGATTCGGGATTCGGGATTCGGGATTCGGGATTCGGGATTCGGGATTCGGGATTCGGGATTCGGGATTCGGGATTCGGGCAAGGAGTGTGGCTGCCTCGGTTGGGGTGTCAATACCCCGAATCCTGAATCCCGGTTGCTGAATCCCGGTTGCTGAATCCCGAATCCCGAGCCCCGAACCCATGCCCACCCTCTATCTCAACGGCGAATTCCTCGCACCCGAACGGGCCATGGTCTCAGTCATGGATCGCGGCTTCCTGTTCGGCGACGGTGTCTATGAGGTGATCCCGGCCTATGGCGGCCGACCTTTTCGCTTGACCGAACACCTCCAGCGTCTGCGCAACAGCCTGCACGCCATCCGCATGCCCGAACCGATGGACGACGCCCAGTGGCGCGTGGTACTGGAGGAGTTGCTGCGGCGCAATCCGGGCGCGGACCAGTCCATCTACCTGCAGGTCACGCGCGGCGTCATGGCCAAACGCGATCACGCCTTCGACGCCTCACTCACACCGACCGTGTTCGCGATGGTCAGCCCCATCGCGCCGCCCGGTCCGGCAGTTGCGAACGACGGCGTGCGCGCGATCACCCTCGACGATATCCGCTGGCAGTCCTGCCACATCAAGGCGATCACGCTGCTGCCCAATGTGCTGCTGCGCCAGGAGGCCATCGACCGCGGCGCCGTCGAGGCCATTTTGATCAAGGACGGTCACGCCACCGAGGGCGCGGCCAGCAACCTGTTCATCGTCCACAACGGCCGGCTGATCACACCGCCCAAGGGGCCGCGCCTGCTGCCTGGCATTACCCGCGATCTGATCCTGGAACTGGCGGCCCACCACGCCATCCCCTACCGGGAGGCCGACATCCGCGCCGAGGCGCTGCTCAGCGCCGATGAGATCTGGCTGACCAGCTCCACCAAGGAGATCCTGCCGGTCACGCTGCTGGACGACCGGCCCGTCGCCGACGGCAAGCCCGGTGCGCTGTACCGGCGCATGAGCGAGCTGTATCGTACCTACAAGGAACAGGTGCGCGTCGGCGCGGCGGAATGAATCTCCGCTAGCCACGAAACCCGTGAGCATCGCCAAAGGAAAATCCAGCCACGGAATCCACGGAACAACACGGAAAAAATTCACTCTGTAAACCCAGGATCAGCACCTGCAGGTTGGTTCCCGGGCTTTATACAATAAGCCTTTTTCCGTGTTGTTCCGTGTGCTTCCGTGGCCAAGAGGGGTTGACGTACGCACCATCAGACTCCGAACCCTTTTTGCCCCCCACCCCATGAGCCGTCCGATGTCCGAATCCGAATCTCTGCTGCAGTTCCCCTGTGACTTTCCGATCAAGGTGATCGGCCACGGGCATGGCGACTTCGAGGTCGAGGTGGCGGCGCGGGTGCGTGAGCATGCACCCGATCTCGGTGAGACCGCGGTGCGCAGCCGCGCCAGCCAGGGCGGCAAGTATCTCGCCGTGACCGTCACCGTGCGTGCCATCAGCCAGGCACAGCTCGATGCGATCTACCGCTCGCTGTCCGACTGGGATCGGGCCCTGATGGTGCTGTGAAACAAATATTCTGGGCCACGGAATCCACGGAACGACACGGAAAGCATGCAATGCCTGAATCCAGGAAATTCATCCCGCGGCTTGATTTCCAGGCTTTTACAATGAGCCTTTTTCCGTGTCATTCCGTGGATTCCGTGGCCATTTTTCCGGGACACCGGCCTAAGTAAGTGCCAATCCGCTCTGCCCCTTTTCTGGAAATCCACCGCCTCGGCCACGCCGAGTACGAACCGACCTGGCGTGCAATGCAGACCTTCACGGCGGGGCGGGGCGCCGACACGCCCGATGAACTCTGGCTGCTGGAGCACCCGCCCGTCTTCACCCTGGGCCTCAACGCCAAACCCGGCCATCTGCTGGCGCCGGGCGATATCCCGGTGGTGCCGACCGACCGTGGTGGCCAGGTGACCTATCACGGACCCGGCCAGCTGGTCGGCTACCTGCTGTTCGACATTGCGCGCCGCGGCCTGGGCGTGCAGCGCCTGGTGGGCCTCATGGAGCAGGCCGTGATCGATCTGCTGGCCGGACAGGGCATCACGGCCGGCCGTCGCGATGACGCCCCCGGCGTGTACGTCGACGGTGCCAAGATCGCCGCCCTGGGCCTGCGGGTGAAGCGTGGCCGCAGCTATCACGGCCTGGCCTTGAACGTGGACATGGACCTGGAACCGTTTGGCCGCATCAATCCCTGCGGCTATGCCGGCCTGCCAGTCACCCAACTGCGCGACCTGGGCATATCCCTGGACCTGGACGCGGTTTCCGAACACCTCGCGTCACACCTCACCCGCCTGCTGGGGTAAACTCCGGGTCCGTTGAATGTTTTTGAACCGCCCAGAAAACCTGGGGAACCGCCAAGACGCCAAGAGCGCCAAGATGTTTAAACCGCCAAGACACCAAGACGCCAAGAAAACTTGATGAAAAATCTTTTCTGGTTTTTCACCTGATCAATATTTGGCATTCTTGGCGTCTTGGCGTCTTGGCGGTTCCCCCAGGTTTTCTTGGCGCCCTTGGCGTCTTGGCGGTTCCAGGATTGGTAGTAGCCAATGACCGACCACGACCTCAAACACCAGCGCGGCGCCGCCAAGACGGCGCGTATTCCGATCAAGATCGAGCCGACGCTGAAGCCGGCGCGCAAGCCGGCGTGGATCCGCGCCAAGTCGCCCGCCCACCCCGAGGTGCAGCGGCTCAAGCAGATCCTGCGGGACAACCACCTGCATACGGTCTGCGAGGAGGCCTCCTGTCCGAACCTCGGCGAATGCTTCGCTCACGGTACGGCGACCTTCATGATCATGGGCGACATCTGCACGCGGCGCTGCCCATTCTGCGACGTCGCACACGGCCGCCCCGATCCGCTCGATCCCGAGGAGCCGGCCAATCTGGCGCGCACCATCCAGGCGATGGGCCTGCGCTATGTGGTCGTCACCTCCGTCGACCGTGACGACCTGCGCGACGGCGGTGCCCAGCACTTCGTCGATTGCATCGGGGCCATTCGCGAACGCAATCCGACCACGCGCGTCGAGGTGCTGGTGCCGGACTTCCGCGGCCGCATGGACCGTGCCCTGGAGATCTTCCGTGCCGCCCCACCGGACGTCTTCAATCACAATCTGGAAACCGTCCCGCGGTTGTACCGGCAGGCGCGCCCCGGCGCCGATTATGCGTGGTCACTGGAACTGCTCAGGCGCTTCAAGGCCGAGCACCCGCAGGTGCCAACCAAGTCGGGCCTGATGCTGGGTCTGGGCGAGACCCTCGAGGAGGTCGAACAGGTCATGCGCGACTTACGCGCGCAGGACTGCGACATGCTGACGCTGGGGCAGTACCTGCAGCCCAGTTTGAACCACCTGCCCATCGATCGCTTCGTCCACCCCGAGGAATTCACCCGCCTCGGCGAGATCGGTACCGCGCTCGGTTTCGGGCATGTGGCCAGCGGCCCGATGGTGCGCTCGAGCTACCATGCCGACCGGCAGGCGGCCGGCGCGGGCATCGACGACCTCGCCCCGTAGGACCGCACCGCGACGACATCCCACTTGATCGCCAGCCAGGCGCCGCCGCGCTGGTGTTTGAGGTCGTGGCCGGTCATTGGCTACTACTACCAATCCTGGAACCGCCAAGACGCCAAGGGCGCCAAGAAAACCGGGGGAACCGCCAAGAACGCCAAGACGCCAAGAATGCCAAATATTGATCAGGTGAAAAACCAGAAAAGATTTTTCATCAAGTTCCCTTGGCGTCTTGGCGTTCTTGGCGGTTCAAACATCTTGGCGTCCTTGGCGTTCTTGACGGTTTAAACATCTTGGTGTCCTTGGCGCCTTGGCGGTTCAAACATCTTGGCACCCTTGGCGCCTTGGCGGTTCCCCCAGATTTCCTGGCGGTTCAAAAAATTCATTCAAGAACCGGGCGGCCTCCTCCGCACCCGTGGGCACCGGTAGCGGCGGCACGGGCTGCGCCCACAGTCCTTCCAGGGCCGCGCGCAGGCGGCCTGTCTCCAGCGCCTCCCGCGGCACGGCGGCGCAGCGCCCGTGCCGTTCCAGCCAGGCGGCGAGACAAGCTTCCTCGGGCCAGTCGGGGCGGGATGTGTACAGCAGGGGGATGCCGTTGCAGGCGCACTCGGTGACCGTACCGTAGCCGAGCTTGCCGAGCAGTGCGTCGACCGAGGCCAGCGTATCGACGAAGCTCAGACCCAGCGCCTCGAAGGCATGCATATCGGGGCGCTCGATGCCCCAGGCCTGGGGCACGATCCAGGTGATGTCCGGATCGACCGGCCAGGCCTGCAGCGGCAGGCGCAACGGGATGCCGCCGTGCGCGATCATCACCAGGCGTCGCTGTCCGGCGCTACCGAGCCGCTCGCGCAGCTGCTCACGCCGCGGCTGGCCGAGCTGCGCCAAGGGTCCGATGGAGCGCACATTACCCAGCTCCGGCATGGCCATGGAGGGCGCAGGACAGAGGAAATGCCGCGCGGAGGCGTAGGCCGCCTGCATGGCGGCGAGCACGGCCGGCGCCTCGGGGCGTGTACTGAAATAGTGGCGATAGATGCCGGCCCAGTTCAGCGAGCACAATGCCAATGCCGGCAGACCGAGGCGTGCAGCGGCCGCCAGCGGCAGATAGGGCACGTTCGCCAGCAGCAGGTCCGGTGCGACCGCCTCCAGGCGCGCACAGGCCGCATCGACCTGGGCCGGCCAGTGTGCGTGGAGGGCGGCGTAGGCATCGGCGCTACGGGAACGGTCGACGTCCAGCGCCGAGCTCATGTGCATGCCGAAATCCGTCCGCCAGTCGATCAGGGTAAAATCGTCGCCGATGCGTTCGGTGAAAAAGGTCCGCGGCAGGCCGGTGAGCAGCGTCAGCCGCAGGGCCGGCAGGCGTGCCCGCAACGCCGCCAGCACGGTCGCAGTCTGCGCCCCGTGTCCGTAACCGTGGGAACTGATGGTGACTGCCAGATGCATGGGCCGCGCTCAGCCCCCCGCCGCGACCAGCTGGTAACGTTCCATCAGATAGCCGAGGCAATCCTGTCGGATGATGCGCTCGTCCAGCGTGAACATGGACGGCATCAGCGAGCGGCGGGTGCGCAGCTCGCCGTCTGCGACGGTGAAGAAGCGCCCGGCGACGTCCCGACCGAGCTCGTCCCAGGCCTCGAGCGGCGCGCCATGCGCGCCTGCGACCCAGCCCAGGCGCGTGCCCGCCGGCAGCTCCCGGAAATTGAGCCGATCCAGTTCCGGGATCAGGCGCAGATCATGCGCACCAGCGCCGAACCCGAAGCGTATCCCGTCCGGCACCTTGACGATCGCGACGGTGTGGAACAGATCGATGTCGTGCGGTGCGACCGGCTGCACGGGGATCTCGGCGAGATGCAGACAGGCATCGATGTAGTCGCGCGCGTGTTCCACGCCGTGTGCCTGACCAGTCTGGCCACACTCCACCGTCACCGCCGGACACAACGGTGACAACGCCAGCGATTGCACGCCACGCGGGCGCGTGAAATACACCACCGTGCGCGAGAACAGTGTCGCGAGGTGCAGGTAACGGTAATCGACGCGGTTGACACAGGCATAATGCGGGTTGATGCCGGTATTGTTGTGGATGTCGAGGCTGGCGAAGGGACGCCGCCGCTCGAGGTCCTCGACGATCATCCGCATCATGCGCTGTTCAGGCGTATCCCCCGGCTCCCCGCCGGGCCAGACGCGGTTGTAATCCGGCTGCCCATCCAGCCGCCGCAGGCCGAGCTCGGCCGCCGCGACATTGCCGAAGAAGACGCTCAGTGCGCGTGGCAGACCGCGCTCACGGTAGCGGCGCAGCAGCTCGCGCACGGCGAAGTAGCCCGTGTCCTCGTTGCCGTGCAGCAGCACCGAGACGAACAGCGGTTCGGGGCGCCGTCCCGGCAGATGCAACAGCGTCGGTCCGCCCAGCAGCCGCCGCAACTCGGCGGGTCCGGCATCCACAAGCCCCGCCGGCGGTGATTCTAGGGTATTCAGCATGGAATCTCGTGCCCTGTCCGCGGCCTCGCCGCGCACGCATTGCGTACCCAGGGACTATATCCGGTTCGACACATCCCCGGCCAACGGCACGGCCAGCGGGCTGCAATGCACCTGCAATGTACGTGCGGCAGGCGTATAGTGACGGCCGTTCCCGGCGCTCAGGCCGTGCGCCCACCGCACCTTCCACAGGAGAGCTCATGACCTCCGATTCCCACAGCCATTGCACCAGCCAAACCACCGATCGGAACACCACCAGCCTGCAGGCGGAGCTCGACCAGCTGGTCGGCCGCTACACGCGCACCTTGCCCGATGATGTGCAGGGAATCCTGCGGACGGCGATACAAGAGCTGACACAATCCGGTATCGCGGAGGAATGCCTCCGTGTCGGCATGCGACCACTGGATTTCACCCTGCCCAACCAGCACGGCCAAGCCGTCAATCTGCACGCGACCCTGGCCGAGGGTCCGGTGGTGATCTCCTTCTTTCGGGGCCTCTGGTGCCCCTACTGCAGTCTGGAACTGGGGGCACTGCAGCGGGCGTTGCCGGAGATACGCGCCGCCGGCGCGACCCTGCTGGCGATCTCGCCGCAGACTCCGGCACAGTCCACCACTACGGCCGCGCAGCTCGCACTGCAATTCGACGTGCTGAGCGACGCACATAATCGCGTCGCCGCCTCCTTTGGCCTGGTGTTCTCACTGCCCGAGATGCTACGTCCCATCTACCGGAACTTCGGCATCGACATCCCGGCCTGCAACGGTGACGACAGCTATGAGTTGCCCATGGCGGCCACCTATGTGCTGGACCGCGACGGTCTGATCCGCCTGGCATTCGCCGACACCGACTACACCAAGCGTCTGGATCCGGCCCAGATCATCGCCTGCCTGCAGACGCTGTGAGTCCCGGTGTATCGACGCCGCGTCACAGCCCCCACTCGTGCACGGGCCGTCCCGTGGCTGCGCGTTCCTGGTAGGCAAGCGTCAACCCCTCCCAGTCGCGTCCGTACCGTGCCACATAGGCACGCTGCCAGGCCGCACCGTTGCAGGCGTTCGTCAGCCGCCCCTGAATGATACCCAGAAACCGGTCGATGTCGGCGGCGTCCAGGGCCAGCTGTTCCAGGCCGCGCCGTGCCATGGGCAGGAGTTCGTCCAGCAGCAGCGTACGCACGGCACCGCGCCGACCGCCGGTCCATTCGATATGCGCGTCGAGGCCATCGCGGGCGGCAGCATAGAAGTTGTCGCGCGCGACCGGGAACGGCAGCAGCTGACTCGGCGGCACCGCGCCCGTACCGAGGAACTGCATCAACCCGAAGAACAACGCTGCATTGGCGATCGCATCGACCGGCGTCGGCCCCGCCGGCACCACCCGATGTTCGATACGCAGATGCGGGGTGCCGTCGCTATCGAAGCCGATCAACGGGCGGTTCCAGCGCCAGACGGTGCCATTGTGCAGGCGCAGATGGGCGAGCACCTCGGGCGGCTCCCGGCTCGCTATCGGCAGCAACACGGGAAAATGCTCGAGGTTCTCCTGAAAGCATTCGAACAGTGATTCCCGCACGTAACCGGAGCCGAAACTCACACGCCGCAGCGGGCCATGCGCCACGGCGGCGTAGCCGCCCGCCGCGACCGCCTGCTCGAACAGCGGAATACGCGTCTCGTCCCAGAGATCATGGCCGAACAGGAAAGGCGAGTTGGCGCTCACCGCCACCATCGGCGCGGACAGCACCTGGGCCAGATTGTAGTAGCGGGCCGCGCGCTCCGGCGCGACCTTGAGATGAATCTGAAAGGAGGTCGTCGCCGCCTCCAGCATGACGTCCCGCTGCTCGGTCCGCAGATGCTCGCGGCCATGAATCTCCAACCGCAGCGCTCGTCCACCACGCTGGCGCAACACCTGTTCGTTGAGTGCCCGGTAGCGCCGCAGGTCGGACATGCTGCCCGGACCGAGGTCGTCCTCCTGCAGGGTGGGCAGGATGCCGATGGTGAGCATGTGTGCGCCGAATTCCACCGCCGTGCGCTGACAGTGTGCCGAGATCGTCTCCAGTTCCGTCAGCAGACTGCCGAGGGCGGGGCCATGCAGGGGCTCAGGCGCGGAATTCAGTTCGATGTTGAAGCGCGCCAGTTCGGCGACCACTCGCGGATCGTCCAGCCGGGCGAGAAAGGCGACGTTGATCGGCGCTGGCCGACAGCGTGCATCGACCAGCCAGGCCTCGAGTTCGAAGCCGCCCACATCGCCGCACCCCGAGAAGGCAGCAGCACGGAACCACGCATGCAGCAGCGCCGTCTCCGCCCGCAGGCGTTCGTCGAAGGCAGCGAAATCCGCATCACTGAAGTGGCTGGTTTCGATCTCCTGACCCATGGGTCAGGTCCCCTCGGTCCGGAACTGGTGCAGGCAGCATACACCTCTCGTTCCGACCGGGAAGCCCGCGTCAGCCCCCGAGCATGCGGTCCAGTTCGGCGAGCCGTTGGGGGGTGCCGATGTCGAACCAGCGATCCTGGACATGCGCACCGCGGATGCGGCCCGCGGCCATGGCAGCGCGTAGCAGCGGCGCCAGGGGAAAGCGCCCCGGCCGGCAGCCTGCGAACAGTGCGGCCCGGTACAGACCGATGCCGCTGAAGGTCAGGCGCGGCCCCTCACAGACATGCACGCGCCCATCGTCGAGACAAAAATCTCCGGCTGCATGGTGGGCGGGATTGTCCACCAGCAGCAGATAGGCCAGCCCGTCGAACGCACGCGGCAGCCGTGCGTAGTCCAGGTCCGTCCAGACATCGCCGTTGATCACCAGAAACGGACCCTCGCCGAGCAGCGGCAGTGCCTGGAAGATGCCGCCACCGGTCTCCAGCGCACCCTCGGGTTCGGCGGAGTAGCGGATACAGGCGCCGTAACGGCCGCCATCGCCGAGGGCCGCTACGATGCGATCGCCGCGGTACGCGTGATTGATGACGATGTCGGTGATGCCGGCGCGCACCAGCGCCTCGAGGTGATGCTCGATCAGTGCCTTGCCGCCGGCGCGCAGCAGCGGCTTGGGGGTGACGTCGGTGAGCGGCCGCATGCGCTCGCCGCGGCCGGCGGCCAGGATCAGGGCGCGCATGGATGCGATAGCGGCGCCTGCCGATGTCTCAATTACCGAACTCGAGCCGCTCGATGAAACTCTCCAGGGCCTTGGCCGCGCAGGCCGCGTCCAGATCGCCCCCCGGCGCGCCGCTGACGCCGACGGCGCCGATACGGTAGCCGCCTGCCTCGATGGGCAGACCGCCCTCCATCACGATCAGGCCGTCGATGTGATTGAGCTCGGGGCGGATGTCTTCGCGGTTCTTGCGGAACTCGCCGGAACCGATGCCGGACATCACCACCATATTGGCCTTCTCCTCGGCGATCTGCAGCGTGAAGCGGCTGGCCAGGTCATCGCGCAGCGCGGCGCGCACAATGCCGAAGCGGTCCACCACCACCGCACTCGTCTGATAACCCTCGTCGCGACAGACGCGCACCGTGGCGGCGGCGATGTCGAGCGCGAGATCCATGCCGATGTTGCGCTCGGTCAGCACATCGATGGCCGCGGCCGGTGCCGTGGCGGCGGCCAGCAGCGCTGCGATGGAAAATCTCCGTAGTGTCTTAATGTTCATCTGTTTCATCCTCCGTTCGTTGCACCCGCCGGGGCGCTGGCGGGTACCGTTGCCAGTCGTGCGATGACATCCCGGGCGAGATCGTCCAGGCCTGCCAGTTCCGGATAGCGTCCGGCCACGTCCACCACATAGCTCAGTGTGCGCGGGATGTCTCCAAGATAGCCGGGCTTGCCATCGCGCTGCCAGAGGCGCGCGAAGATGCCGGCCGCCTTGAGATGGCGCTGCACACCCATCCAGTCGAACCACTTCAGGAAGCGCGCCGCATCGGCCTGCCCCGGCCGCAGCACGCCGGACTGCAGCGCCAGTTCCCGGTAGCCCAGCGCCCAGTCCTCGACCCGCGCGCGCGGCCAGGCGATGTAGCAATCGCGCAGCAGCGAGACGAGATCGTAGGTGATCGGGCCGATGACGGCATCCTGGAAATCGAGGATGCCCGGATTGTGGTGCGGCGTCACCATGAGGTTGCGCGAATGGTAGTCGCGGTGCACGCACACCTGCGGTTGTGCCAGCGCGGACTGCGCCAGCGCCGTGAACACCCGCTCCAGCAGCGCCGCTTGCGCGGCATCGGGCGCCAGGCCGAGATGCCTCCCGAGTAACCAGTCGCAAAACAGTGCCATCTCGCGCCGCAGCAGCGACTCGTCGTAGGGCGGCAGTTCGCCGGCCTGCGGTCCCTGCGCCTGGATCACCAGCAGGGCGTCCAGCGCATCACCGTACAGGCGCTCCACGGTGCCGGCATCGAGCGCCTGCAGGTACTGCACCTCGCCGAGATCGGATAACAGATAGAGGCCACGCCCCACGTCGCGACGCAGTACCTCCGGTACGTTCAGGCCGATTTTCAGGAACGCGGCGCCGACCGTCAGGAAGGGGGCCATATCCTCCTTGCCGGGCGGTGCATCCATCACGATGAAGCTGTCGCCACCGACGCTGATGCGGAAGTAACGGCGGAAACTCGCATCCGCCGAGGCCGGCCGCATGATCATGTGTGTGAAGGCCGCATCCTCGCGCAACCAGTCTTCGATCTGCTGCAGACGTTGGGGCATTCTCGACCCTTGAGCGGTTTCCGGGACCCCGCCGATGCGGCCCTGCGAGGCACCCCATGAAGCGGAGAAAGTGATTGAAGGAAAAGCCATTCTATGCGATTTTACGGGGCGCCGGCCAGGGCCGCGGGGGACCTCCCGGTGCCCCCGCAGGCGAGTCGGACAGCGCGCGGCCACAGCGCCGGTCGCGCCAACCATGTGACGCGCTCAGCCCGCCGCCGCCCCATGCCGCAGGGCGACCGATGGGCGCAGCAACAAGACGCAGCGCGAGGAATGAACCATTGTGAGTGAACGATCCCTGCTAGCGGCGCTGATTGCCGGCCTCATCCTGCCGCCGACCGCCGCTGCGCAAGCGACCTGGGATTGCCGTCCCGACCCGCATGGCGGCTGGCAGTGCCATGCCGCAGCCGGTGATGCAGAGACCGGCGCGGCGGTCGCAGCCCCAGCCCCTGCCGCCCCAC
>JAIOJV010000094.1 GCA_019911805.1 Gammaproteobacteria bacterium | reverse complement strand
TGACGGTGTCGCTGATCGCGCCGATCGCGATGGAAGAGGGTCTGCGTTTTGCGATCCGCGAAGGTGGCCGCACCGTCGGCGCCGGCGTGGTGGCGAAGATCATTGAATAAGATGCAAGAGACAAGAGGCAAGATACAAGTCAAGACCGTTTGGACTTGTAACTTGTCTCTTGCAACTTGTATCTGAGGTTTTGACATGGCAAACCAAAGAATTCGTATCCGCCTGAAGGCCTTCGATCATCGTCTGATCGACCAGTCGGCGCGTGAGATCGTCGAGACGGCCAAGCGCACCGGTGCTCAGGTGCGCGGTCCGATCCCGTTGCCGACCAAGATGGAGCGTTTCACCATCCTGACCTCGCCGCACGTCAATAAGGACGCGCGCGACCAGTATGAGATCCGCACCCACAAGCGCCTGATGGACATTGTGGATCCAACGGACAAGACCGTGGATGCGCTGATGAAGCTGGATCTGGCTGCCGGCGTGGACGTGCAGATCAAACTGAATTAATGGGAATCCGTAGGGGCGGCCTCCGGTCGCGAACTGTGTACAGGACGAGTCGCGGGCAAGCCCGCTCCTACAAGAGGTAACAGACATGACAATCGGTGTCGTAGGACGTAAAGCGGGGATGACGCGGATCTTCACGGAGGACGGTGCGTCCGTGCCTGTGACCGTGATCGAGGTGGAGCCGAACCGCGTGGCCCAGCTCAAGACCGTGGAGACCGATGGCTATCGCGCCGTGCAGGTCACCGTGGGTACCCGTCGCGCGACGCGCGTGACCAAGCCGCTGGGCGGTCACTTCGCCAAGGCCAATGTGCAGCCCGGGCGCGGCCTCTGGGAGTTCCGTCTGGCCGAGGGTGAGGGTGCGGATCTGGCCGTGGGCGCGGAGCTCAAGGCGGATCTGTTCGCGGCCGGCCAGAAGGTCGACGTGACCGGTACCACCATCGGCAAGGGTTTCGCCGGCACCATCAAGCGGTACAACTTCACCATGGGCGACGCCACTCATGGCAACTCGCTGTCACACCGTTCCGCGGGCTCGATCGGTCAGAATCAGTCGCCGGGCCGCGTGTTCAAGGGCAAGAAGATGGCCGGGCACATGGGCAACGTGCGCCGCGCCGCGCAGAACCTCGAAGTGGTACGCGTGGACGCCGAGCGCAATCTTATTCTGGTCAAGGGCGCGGTGCCCGGGGCCAAAGGCGGCGACCTGATCGTCCGTCCGGCGGTCAAGGGTTAAGGGGGGCGCAGAGATGGAACTGCAGGTCACAGGTGGTACGTCCGTCGCCGTCTCCGCGGCGACCTTCGGGCGCGAATTCAATGAGGCACTGGTTCACCAGGTCGTGACGGCCGTGCTGGCTGGCGCCCGCCAGGGCACCAAGGCCCAGAAGACCCGTTCTGAGGTTCGCGGCGGCGGTGCCAAACCGTGGCGACAAAAGGGGACAGGACGCGCGCGTTCTGGTACCATTCGCAGCCCGCTGTGGCGGGGTGGTGGCACGACCTTCGCCGCGCGTCCGCGCGACTATACGCAGAAGGTCAACAAGAAGATGTACCGGGGTGCGATGGCCTCGATCTTGTCGGAGCTGCTGCGTCAGGGTCGTCTGGTTGTAGTGGAATCCTTCACGGTATCCGCCCCCAAGACGAAGGAACTGGTTGCCAAGCTCAAAGAGATGGCGTTGGATGACGTGTTGATCGTCAACGACGACGCCGACATGAATCTCTACCTCGCCGCACGCAATCTGTATCACGTGGGTGTGTGTGATTCCGTGAGTGCGGATCCGGTTAGTCTGGTGGGCTTCGGTACGGTGCTGATGACGGTCGATACGCTGAAGCGTTTCGAGGAGAGGCTGGCATGAGTAACGCACGTTTGATGAAGGTGTTGCTGGCGCCGCTGATGTCCGAGAAGACCACGCGCCTGGCCGACCGCAATCGCCAGTACGCATTCAAGGTGGTTTCGGATGCGACCAAGCCGGAGATCCGGCAGGCGGTCGAGATGCTGTTCGACGTGAAGGTCACGGGCGTGCAGGTCTCTAACGTGCCCGGCAAGATCAAGCGTTTCGGTCAGACCTTCGGCAAGCGGTCTGACTGGAAGAAGGCCTTCGTGACTTTGGCCGAAGGCAGCGATATCAATTTCATGGGAGCCGAGTGATCACCTGTAGGTGGATCGCTCAACTGAGCAAGGTTTTGAGTGATGGCTATCGTTAAAGCAAAACCGACATCCGCTGGCCGCCGCTTCGTCGTGCGGTCGGTCACCGCGGGCCTGCACAAGGGTGACCCCTTCGCTGCGCTGGTCGAAAAGCAGACCAAGACGGGTGGGCGCAACAATGACGGGCGCATCACGACCCGTCATCGGGGTGGCGGTCACAAGCAGAAGTACCGGGTCATCGACTTCAAGCGCAACAAGGACGGCATCGCCGGCCGGGTTGAACGCCTGGAATACGACCCGAACCGCAGCGCGCATATCGCGCTGGTGCTGTACGCTGACGGTGAGCGCCGTTATATCCTGGCCCCGAAGGGCCTGGAGGCCGGCATGCCGGTACTGTCGGGCACCACCGCCCCGATCAAACCGGGTAGCGCCATGCCGTTGCGCAACATCCCGGTCGGCACCGAGGTGCATAACATCGAGATGAAGGCCGGCAAGGGTGGGCAGATCGCTCGCAGCGCCGGTACCGCGGCCCAATTGGTCGCACGCGAAGGCGACTACGCCAGCCTGCGTCTGCGCTCGGGTGAGATCCGCAAGGTGCATTGCGAATGCCGCGCAACCATCGGTGAAGTCGGTAATTCCGAGCATAGCCTGCGTTCATTGGGCAAGGCGGGCGCGGCGCGCTGGCGGGGTGTCCGACCCACCGTGCGCGGCGTGGTCATGAACCCGGTCGACCATCCGCATGGTGGCGGTGAAGGCCGTACCTCCGGCGGCCGGCACCCGGTATCACCGTGGGGCATGCCGACGAAGGGCTACAAGACACGCAAGAACAAGCGTACCGACAGCATGATCGTCCGCCGGCGTAACAAGAAATAAGTATTGAGAGGTCGTAAACGTGCCACGTTCAGTGAAAAAAGGGCCTTTCGTTGACCTGCACCTCGCCAAGAAGGTCGAGGAGGCGGTTGCTACGAACAGCAAGAGGCCGATCAAGACCTGGTCGCGCCGTTCCATGGTGATGCCAGATATGGTCGGTCTGACCATCGCGGTGCACAACGGACGGCAGCACGTACCGGTGCTGGTCAACGAAAACATGGTCGGTCACAAGCTCGGCGAATTCGCGGCGACCCGTACCTTCAAGGGTCATGTGGCCGACCGGAAGTCGAGGTAAGGGAGAACTCCGAATGCAAGTCAGTGCCAAATTGCGCTTTGCGCGGATTTCGCCCCAGAAATGCCGACTCGTGGCCGACCAGGTCCGTGGTCTGCCGGTGGAGCGCGCGCTGCAGACGCTGATGTTCAGCAACAAGAAGGCGGCCGGCATGGTCCGCAAGGTGTTGGAATCGGCGATCGCGAATGCCGAACACAACGAAG
The DNA here is from genome assembly GCA_019911805.1 of Gammaproteobacteria bacterium. Classification (NCBI taxonomy): domain Bacteria; kingdom Pseudomonadati; phylum Pseudomonadota; class Gammaproteobacteria; species Gammaproteobacteria bacterium. Next base: position 18,138 of record JAIOJV010000094.1, on the reverse strand, counting down.
GTGCCGACATCGACGAGTTGAAGGTCGCAGTGATCTGCGTCGACGAGGGTCCGACCCTGAAACGCATGCGGCCACGCGCCAAGGGTCGCGGCAACCGCATCATCAAGCGCATGAGTCACATCACGGTGACCGTGGGCGACACGAAGTAACGCCAGAGTCGGCGGCGGCTTTCAGTGTCTGGTCCCGAGGGATCAGACCGCTAAAACTGGATACGAGAGAGAACTCGGAATGGGTCAGAAAGTACATCCAACAGGCATCCGCCTGGGCATCGTCAAGGACTGGACGTCCACATGGTTCGCGGACTCCCGCAACTATGCTGACTATCTGAACAAGGACATCGAGATCCGCGACTTCATCAAGAAGAAGCTCGCGCACGCCTCGGTGAGCCGGATTCAGATTTCGCGCCCGGCACGCAATGCCATGATTACCGTACATACGGCCCGCCCCGGCATCGTTATCGGCAAGAAGGGCGAGGATATCGAAGCGCTGCGCAAGCTTGTGTCGGCGAAGATGGGCATTCCGGTGCATATCAACATCGAGGAAGTGCGCAAGCCCGAACTCGATGCCCAACTGGTGGCCGAGAGCGTGGCTCAGCAGCTGGAGCGCCGCATCATGTTTCGTCGCGCCATGAAGCGTGCCGTGACCAACGCCATGCGCCTGGGCGGCCAGGGCATCCGTATCAATGTCGCCGGTCGCTTGAATGGCGCCGAGATCGCACGTAGCGAGTGGTACCGTGAAGGTCGTGTGCCGCTGCACACCCTGCGTGCCGATATCGACTACGGTTTCGCGGAGGCCCACACCACCTATGGAATCATCGGTGTGAAAGTCTGGGTCTTCAAGGGCGAGATATTCGACTCCGCGGATCAGAGCGTCGAGGCGGAGTCCGCGAAGAAGGCGGCGGGCAAGTAAGGGGAGCAGTTAAACCATGTTGCAGCCGAAAAGAACCAAATTCCGCAAGCAGCACAAGGGCCGCAATACCGGCCTGGCGACTTCGGGCAACCGCGTGAGCTTTGGTGAGTTCGCGCTCAAGGCGACCACCCGCGGCCGTATCACGGCACGCCAGATCGAGGCGGCGCGCCGGGCAATCACCCGTCATGTCAAGCGCGGCGGCAAAATCTGGATCCGCGTATTCCCAGACGTGCCGATTACCAAAAAGCCCCTGGAAGTGCGTATGGGCAGCGGCAAGGGCAACGTCGAGTACTGGGTGGCCCGGATTCAGCCCGGCCGCGTGCTGTATGAGATTGAGGGTGTGACCGAAGAGATTGCCCGCGAGGCGTTTCGTCTGGCCGCGGCCAAGCTGCCCGTGCAGACCACCTTCACGACCCGGACGGTGATGTGATGAACGCGAGTGAACTGAGAACCAAGACTGCCGCGGAGCTGCGCGAAGAGTTGAACGGTTTGTTGCGCGAGGAATTCAATCTGCGGATGCAGCGTGCGACCGGTCAGCTGGCCCGTCCGCACCACTTCCAACGTGTGCGCAAGGATATCGCCCGTATCAAGACGGTGCTGAACGAACAAGCCAACGCAGGTGACGCAGCATGAGCGCGAACGACAAGATCGAGCGTACGCTCACCGGCCGTGTGGTGAGCAACAAGATGAACAAGTCCATCACAGTGCAGATCGACCGCGTGGTCCGGCATCCGGTGTACGGCAAGTACATCCGCCGCTCCAGCAAGATCCACGTGCATGATGAAAACAACCAGTGTCAGGAAGGCGACCTGGTGACGATCCGCCAGTGCCGGCCGGTCTCCAAGACCAAGTCCTGGATGCTGGTGGAAGTGGTCGAACAGGCGAGCTGACAGGGCAGGCCCGGCGGGCTTGATTGATACAGTTTTCAGTAAATTGCTGGTCAGGATTAAACCATGATTCAGATGCAGACCATGTTGTTCGCTGCGGATAACAGCGGGGCCCGCCAGGTGCAGTGCATCAAGGTGCTGGGCGGCTCGCACCGTCGCTATGCCGGTATCGGCGACGTGATCAAGGTCAGCGTGAAGGAAGCGATTCCGCGTGGCAAGGTCAAGAAGGGTGAGGTGTACAGTGCGGTAGTCGTGCGTACACGCAAGGGCGTGCGTCGCCCCGACGGTTCGGTGGTACGCTTCGATACCAACGCGGCGGTGCTTTTGAATAATAAGTTGGAGCCTATCGGCACCCGTATATTCGGGCCGGTAACCCGTGAATTACGCAACGAGAAGTTCATGAAGATCGTCTCGCTTGCTCCAGAAGTGCTTTAAGGCAGATAGGGTTTCGTCATGCGCAGGGTCAAGAAAGGCGACGAGGTGATCGTCATTGCAGGTCGCGACAAGGGCAAGCGCGGTTCCGTGCTGCGTATCGTCGACGAAGAGCGATTGATCATCGAGAACGTGAATATCGTGAAGCGTCATACGCGCCCGAACCCTCAGGCCGGCGTGCCGGGCGGCATCATCGAGCGGGAGGCGGCCATCCATACCTCCAATGTGATGCTGTACAATCCGCAGTCCAAGAAGGGTGACCGCGTGGGTATCCGGACGTTGGAAGACGGTCGGAAGGTTCGGTATTTCAAGTCCACGAATGAAGTCGTGGACGTCTGAGCAGACAGGTTGGAGCCATGGCGAGATTGCACCAGCACTACCAGGACACTGTGATCAAACAGCTCATGGAGCAGTTTGGCTACAAGAACGTCATGGAAGTGCCCAGAATTACCAAGATCAGCTTGAACATGGGTGTCGGCGAGGCGGCCGGTGACAAGAAGATCATCGAGAACGCCGTCGGCGACATGGAGAAGATCGCCGGGCAGAAGGCGGTGGTAACTCACGCCCGCAAGGCGGTTGCCGGCTTCAAGATTCGCGAAGGCTGGCCCATCGGCTGCAAGGTGACTCTGCGCCGCACACGCATGTATGAGTTCCTGGACCGGCTGATCACCATCGCCATCCCGCGCATCCGCGACTTTCGCGGGTTGAACGGCAAGTCATTCGACGGCCGTGGTAACTACAGCATGGGCGTGCGCGAGCAGATCATCTTCCCGGAAATCGACTACGACAAGGTCGACGCCGTGCGCGGTATGGATATCACCATCACCACCACGGCCAAGACCGACGCGGAAGCCAGGGCGCTGCTGGCGGCGTTCAGCTTCCCGTTCCGCAACTGAGGACAGAGTTCAGATGGCAAAGAAATCGATGCAGGCCCGCGAGCTCAAGCGGATACAGACGGTTGCCAAGTACGCTGCCAAGCGTGCACAACTGAAAGAGGCCATTCGCGACCCACAGGCATCCTACGAGGAGCGTGTCGCTGCTGTCGCCCAGCTGCAGAAGCTGCCGCGCGATGCCAGCCCGTCGCGGATCCAGCGTCGTTGTCGTATCACCGGCCGGCCGCGCGCCGTGTACCGCAAGTTCGGTCTGTGCCGCAACAAGTTGCGCGAAGCCGCCATGCGCGGTGACGTCCCGGGCCTGGTAAAGGCCAGCTGGTAGACGCGGCGCGAATAGAAAATCGAGGATTCAGTAGATGAGCATGTCGGACCCAATCGCGGATTTCCTGACCCGCATCCGCAACGGCCAGGCGGCCAACAAGGCGCAGGTCACGATGCCCGCGTCCAAGGCCAAGCAGGCTGTGGCCAGTGTCCTCAAGAGTGAGGGCTATATCAGTGACTTCGTCGTACAGGACGTGGATCGCAAGCCGCAGCTGACCGTTACCCTCAAGTACTACGAGGGTCGGCCGGTGATCGAGTCGCTGCACCGTGTCAGCCGTCCGGGTCTGCGCATCTACAAAGGTAAGGACGAGCTGCCCAGGGTACTGGGCGGTCTGGGTGTCGCCATCGTATCCACCTCCAAGGGTGTGATGACCGACCGTGAAGCGCGCGCCCTCGGCGAGGGTGGCGAGGTGCTGTGCACCGTTTGCTGATAGGGCAGAGCCATGTCGAGAGTTGCCAAAAAACCTGTTGAGCTGCCGAAGGGCGTCGAGATCACCGTCAATGGTGCCGATGTGACTGTGAAGGGCCCGAAGGGCAGCCTGCAGCAGAAGTTACACCACCTGGTCGAGATGAAGCAGGACGGTACCCAGCTGATCTTCGCTGCGCGTAATGCTGAGCCGGGCGCCTGGGCGCAGGCCGGCACGGCGCGTGCGCTGGTGGATAATCTGGTGACCGGGGTGAGCAAGGGCTTCGAGCGCAAGCTGGAACTGATCGGCGTCGGCTACCGCGCCCAGGCCCAGGGCAAGACGCTGAATCTGACGCTGGGCTTCTCCCACCCGGTGAATTATGCGGTCCCGGAGGGTGTCACCATCGAGACGCCGAGCCAGACCGAGATCATCGTGCGCGGCAGCAATCGTCAGCAGGTCGGGCAGGTCGCCGCGGACATACGCGCGTACCGTCCGCCGGAGCCCTACAAGGGCAAGGGTGTGAAATATTCTGACGAGGTCATTGCGCGGAAGGAAGCGAAGAAGAAGTAATTCGCTGAGTTTGAATCGAAGGTGTCCGGATGGGCCTGCACAGGGCGTCACACCGGGCTGGATCAGGTCCCAAGGTGGTATTTATGGACAAGAAGACGACACGTTTGCGCCGCGCCCGCAAGACCCGGGCACGCATCCACGAGACGGGTGCTTTCCGGTTGTGCATCTTACGCACGCCGCGGCATATGTACGCCCAGATCATCGCGCCCAACGGCGACCAGGTCGTCGCTGCGGCGTCGACGCTGGACAAGCAATTGCGCAGCGACCTGGCGTACACCGGCAATGCCGGCGCGGCGGTCGCGGTCGGCACGCTGATCGCCGAGAAGGCCAAGGCGGCGGGCGTCACCAGGGTGGCGTTCGACCGTTCCGGATTTAAGTACCACGGCCGAGTGAAGGCGCTGGCGGATGCCGCCCGTGAAGCCGGCCTCCAATTTTAAGGGTAGATTGAATCATGTCGAGTGTTGACTCACAGGCTCAGAGTGACGGCCTTCTCGAGAAACTGGTCGCAGTGAATCGTGTGGCCAAGGTCGTGAAGGGCGGACGCCAATTCGGTTTCGCTGCACTGACGGTGGTCGGCGATGGCAAGGGCCGGGTGGGCTTCGGCACGGGCAAGGCGCGTGAGGTGCCCGTTGCGATCCAGAAGGCGATGGACAGCGCACGCCGCAACATGCGCGCCATCAACCTGCGCGAAGATACGCTGCAGTATGCCGTGAACGGCATCCACGGCGCGGCCAAGGTCTACATGCAGCCGGCCTCTGAAGGTACCGGCATCATCGCCGGCGGCGCCATGCGCGCGGTGCTCGAAGTGCTGGGCGTCAAGGACGTGCTGGCCAAGTGCATCGGTTCCAACAACCCGACCAATGTCGTACGTGCCACCATCAACGGTCTGGAGCGGATGCATACGCCCGAGCAGATCGCGGCCAAGCGCGGCAAGTCAGTGAAGGAAATCCTGGGGTAAGTCATGGCCGCTCAGAAGAAGCTCAAAGTCACTCTGGTACGCAGCCTCAATGGCCGCGTCCAGAAGCACAAGGCATGCGTTTCCGGCCTCGGCCTGCGCCGCATGCACCACAGCGTGGAAGTGATCGATACGCCGGAAATACGCGGCATGATCAACAAGGTTTCGTATATGTTGCAGGTTGAGGAAGCGTGACATGCGGCTGAACACCATCAAACCCGGCGCCGGCAGCAAGCCGTCGCCCAAGCGCGTCGGTCGCGGCATCGGTTCCGGCCTGGGCAAGACCTGCGGCCGTGGCCATAAGGGCCAGCACTCGCGTGCCGGCGGCTTCCGCAAGGTCGGTTTCGAAGGCGGCCAGATGCCGCTGCAGCGTCGCCTGCCGAAGGTGGGCTTCCGGTCACGCATCGGTCGCACGCGTGCGGAAGTCCGGCTCCATGAGCTGGCCAAGGTCGACGCCGAGGTCATCGATCTGCTGGCGCTGAAGGCGGCCGGCCTGATCGGTGAAGAGATCCAGCTGGCCAAGGTCATCCTGGCGGGTGAGTTGACCAAGCCCGTGAATTTGAGAGGCGTCGGCGTGACCAAGGGTGCGCGTGCCGCAATCGAGGCGGCCGGCGGCAAGGTCGAAGACTAAGTGGCAAGCCCGGCCTCGACACTGGCAGGAACCGTCGGCGACCTGGGCAAACTCAAGGAGTTACGCCAGCGTCTGCTGTTCGTGCTGGGGGCCATGATCGTCTATCGCCTCGGCACCTTCATTCCGGTGCCGGGTATCGATCCGCATGTGCTCGCATCACTGGCCGATCAGCAGCGCGGGACCATCCTGGACATGTTCAACATGTTCTCGGGCGGCGCGCTGGAACGTCTCTCGATGTTCGCGCTGGGAATCATGCCGTACATCTCGGCGTCGATCATCATCCAGCTGCTGACCGTGACGGTGCCGAGTCTGGAGCAGCTGAAGAAGGAAGGCGAGGCCGGGCGACGCAAGATCACGCAGTACACGCGCTACAGTACGGTCGGCCTGGCCACGCTGCAGGCCGTTGGCATCGCGGTGGGCCTGCAAGGGCAGTCATTCGGCAACGCGCCACTGGTGATCGCGGCCGGTCCGGCGTTCGTACTGACGACTGTGGTGACACTGGTCACCGGCACCATCTTCTTGATGTGGCTGGGCGAACAGATCACCGAGCGCGGTGTCGGTAACGGCATCTCGATCATCATTTTCGCGGGCATCGTGGCCGGTCTGCCGGCGGCGATCGGTGGGACGCTGGAACTGGCGCGCACGGGTGAACTGAACATTCTGGCGATTCTGTTCCTGTTCGCCCTCGCATTGGCGGTGACGGCCTTCGTGGTGTTCGTCGAGCGCGGCCAGCGACGCATCACCGTGAATTATGCACGACGGCAGCAGGGGCGTCAGGTGTACGCGGCGCAGAGCACCCATCTGCCGCTGAAGCTGAACATGGCGGGCGTGATCCCGCCGATCTTCGCCTCGAGCATCATCCTGTTCCCGGCGACCTTGGGCAGTTGGTTCGGGGCCAGCGAAGGCATGGGCTGGATGAAGGACCTCGCGAGCACGCTGTCGCCCGGGCAGCCGCTGTATGTGCTGATGTATGCGCTGGCGATCATATTCTTCTGCTTTTTCTACACCGCGCTGGTGTTCAACGCGCGGGAAACGGCGGACAATCTGAAGAAGTCCGGTGCGTTCATCCCGGGGATCCGGCCGGGCGAACAGACGGCCCGTTACATCGACGGTGTGATGACCCGGCTGACACTGGCGGGTGCCATCTATATCACCGCGGTGTGCCTGATGCCGGAGTTCCTGATCCTGTACTGGAACGTACCATTCTATTTCGGTGGCACGTCCTTGCTGATCATTGTGGTGGTGGTCATGGACTTCATGGCCCAGGTGCAGGCCCATCTGATGTCTCATCAGTACGAGGGCCTGATGAAGAAGGCCAACCTGAAGAGCCAGGGCAAGACGGGGCTGTTGCGCTGAAAAATGCGGGCGGTGGCATGAGCGCCGGCGCCCGGTTGAAAGTTTGCTGACCAGTTGGGTGTCGTCATGAAAGTTAGAGCGTCTGTCAAAAGAATCTGCCGCAACTGCAAGATCGTCCGGCGCAAGGGCGTGGTGCGCGTGATCTGTAAGGATGCCCGCCACAAGCAGCGCCAGGGTTGAGCACATCCATGGGATGCCCGAGCCGCACTGCAGCCGCGCGCAACCGCCTGGCGGTCGTGCCGGGGATCGCGTCCAGGTGGCAGTCTGGTAATTGATTTTTTTCGACCTGCGGGGTACTCTTGCGCGTTTCCCGGTCGCAGGTTGTCTTGAGATCGTGTTAGGAGAGCCTGAATGGCCCGTATTGCTGGTATCAATATCCCGGTAAACAAGCACGCCGTCATCGCTTTGACGGCCATCTACGGCGTCGGCCGCGTCCGCGCGCAGGCGATCTGTGCCGCGACCGGCATCCCGCCGGACCGGAAGATCAAAGACCTGGCCGAAGGTGAGGTCGAGGCGCTGCGTACCGAAGTCGGCAAGTACATCGTCGAAGGCGATCTGCGCCGCACCGTATCCATGAGCATCAAGCGCCTGATGGATCTCGGCTGCTACCGTGGCCTGCGGCATCGCCGCGGCCTGCCGCTGCGCGGCCAGCGCACCCGTACCAATGCCCGTACCCGCAAGGGTCCGCGGCGCCCGATCCGCAAGTAGTCGTTCCGGGATACATGCAGCATCGCGAACCTGCCGGAAGACTCCGGCACTGAGAATCGAGACTAGGAACTTATGGCTAAACCGGCTCCCCGTACCAAGAAGAAGGTCAAGAAGAACGTCGTCGACGGCATCGTCCACGTCCATGCCTCCTTCAACAATACCATCATCACCGTCACCGATCGTCAGGGGAACGCACTGTCCTGGGCGACCGCCGGCGGTTCCGGTTTCCGCGGCTCGCGCAAGAGCACCCCGTTCGCAGCCCAGGTGGCGGCGGAGCGGGCCGCCAGGGCGGCCCAGGAATTCGGCCTGAAGAACGTCGAGGTGATGGTGAAGGGTCCCGGACCGGGCCGTGATTCCGCTGTCCGTGCGTTGCACACCGTCGGGTTCAAGGTCACCAATATCCAGGACGTGACCCCGATTCCGCATAATGGCTGCCGCCCACCGAAAAAGCGTCGCGTCTGAACATATAGAGAAGTTAGCTGGAGTCGAAATGGCAAAGTATACCGGTTCCAAATGCCGTCAGTGCCGCCGCGAAGGCGGCAAGCTGTTCCTGAAGGGCGAGAAGTGCTACATGAGCAAGTGCCCGGTGGAGAGCCGTCCGTTCCCACCCGGTCAGCACGGCCAGCGTCGCACCCGTCTGTCGGAGTACGCGGGTCAGCTGCGCGAGAAGCAGAAGCTGCGGCGCATCTATGGCGTGCTGGAAAACCAGTTCCACAGCTATTACGTCGAGGCCGCGCGCCGCAAGGGTTCGACCGGTGAAAACCTGTTGCAACTCCTCGAGTGCCGCCTTGACAACGTCGTGTATCGCATGGGTTTCGCAGTCTCACGTTCGGAGGCGCGCCAGCTCGTGCGCCACAACGCCGTGACCGTGAACGGCCGTAAGCTGAATATCCCTTCCGCGCAGGTGAGCCCGAACGATGTGATCGCGGTGTCGGAGAAGGCCCGCAAGCAGTCGCGCATCCAGAGTGCCGTCGACCTCGCACAGCAGCGGGGGGTGTCGGATTGGATGAACGTCGACGCGACGAAGATGGAAGGCGTCTTCAAATCACGACCGGAACGCAGCGAACTGCCGCCGGAGATCAACGAGCAGCTGGTGGTGGAGCTGTACTCCAAGTAAGCGATTCAGGAGAGAGGACTTTCCATGCAAGGCAAGGTCAACGAATTCCTCAAGCCGCGCATTGTCGACATCCAGACGATCAATGAGCGGCATGCCAAGGTCACGATCGAACCGCTGGAGCGCGGTTTCGGTCATACCCTTGGCAATGCGTTACGCCGTATTCTGCTGTCGTCCATGCCGGGCGCGGCGGTGGTGAACGTCGAAATCGAGGGCGTCCTGCATGAGTATTCGACCATCGAAGGTGTGCAGGAGGATGTCATCGATATCCTGCTGAACCTGAAGGGTCTGGCGCTCAAGATGCACAGCCGCGATGAGACCGTGCTCACCCTGAAGAAGAAGGGTCCGGGTGTGGTGACCGCCGGCGACATCGCCCTGGACCACGACGTCGAGATCATGAATCGGGACCATGTCATCGCCAACCTGACCAAGGCAGGCGAACTGAACATGAGCCTGAAGCTCGCCAAGGGTCGCGGCTATCAGCCGGCCACGCAACGCGACGGCATTGAGGGCAGTGACCGTCCCATCGGCAGTCTGCAGCTGGACGCGTCCTTCAGCCCGGTCAGCAAGGTGACCTACGCGGTCGACCGGGCGCGTGTCGAGCAGCGCACCGACCTGGACAAGCTGGTCATCGACATCGAGACCAACGGTACCATCGATCCGGAAGAGGCCGTGCGCCGCGCCGCGACGATCCTGCAGGAACAGCTGTCGGTGTTCGTGGATCTGCAGGGCAAGGAGGTCGAACAGGTGGAGGCCCGTTCCGCCGATATCGATCCGATTCTGCTGCGCCCGGTCGACGACCTGGAGCTGACGGTGCGTTCGGCGAACTGCCTGAAGGCGGAGAGCATCTATTTCATCGGTGACCTGATACAGCGCACCGAGGTGGAATTGCTCAAGGCCCCGAACCTTGGCAAGAAGTCGCTCACCGAGATCAAGGATGTGCTGGCGTCGCATGGCCTGTCGCTGGGTATGCGCCTGGACAACTGGCCACCGGCCGGCCTGAGTCGAGAGAAGGTCAGCGCTTAATTCCGGGGATTCGGGAATTGGGATTCGGGATTCGGTTCGAACAAAATGGTTTGACGCCGAATCCCGGATCCTGAATGCCGAATCCCAAGTTTTCTTGAGGGTTTTACCATGCGTCACCGCAACACTGGACGGCAGCTCAGCCGCAACAGCAGTCACCGCAAGGCGATGCTGCGCAATATGACCACGTCGCTGTTGAATCATGAAGTGATCAAGACGACGGTGCCGAAGGCCAAGGAACTGCGCAAGGTCGCGGAGCCGCTCATCACACTGGCCAAGATCGACAGCGTCCACAAGCGCCGCATCGCCTTCGCGCGCCTGCGTGATCGCGACATGGTGACCAAGCTGTTCAACGAGTTGGGGCCGCGCTACAAGGAGCGTCCCGGTGGTTACCTGCGTATCCTGAAGATGGGCTTCCGTCCCGGCGACAAGGCCCCGATGGCCCTGGTCGAGCTGGTCGATCGTCCGGAGCCGGCGGCCGAAGCCGCCGCGGAGTAAGCGTACACGCGCTGTTGTGAAAGGCCGGGCATTGCCCGGCCTTTTTCGTTGCGGCTGGCTACGAACCCACGGATGCAGCATTGGTGAAAGGCCTGCTACCAAAAACTGTTGCAGCCACGGAAGCACACGGAAGGCACGGAAACAATGGATATTGCTGCAGCGTCTGTTCACCGCTCCCCGAGGGTGAAGATATCTGCGTGACGCCTTGACCTTGTCCGTGTTTTTCCGTGTGATTCTGTGGCAAATGTAGTTTTCAGGGCAGTGCGTTTCGTGGTTTTCGTCGCTATGGAAGTCGCTGTTCGGAGGGCGCGCCATGATCGTTACCGCCACAGATTTCGGCAGTACCGGACCCTACCTGGGGCAGATGAAGGCCGTGCTGGCGCGTGAGGCACCGGGCGTGACCGTGATCGATCTGTTTACTGATCTACCGGCCTTCGAGATCCAGGCAGCGGCGTACCTGCTGGCGGCGTATGTCGGGGAATTCGTGCCGGGTACGGTATTCCTCGCGGTCGTCGATCCCGGGGTGGGTGGTGCACGCCGTGCGGCTGTTGTCCGGGCCGACGGCCGCTGGTACGTCGGCCCGGACAACGGCCTGTTCAACGTCATCGCGCGCCGCGCGGCACAGTTGCAGTGGTGGGACATCGACTGGCGCCCGCGGCAGCTCTCGCATACCTTCCACGGCCGCGATCTGTTCGCGCCGGTCGCTGCGCGTCTCGCGCGCGGGGACAGCGTGCCGGGTCAGCCGGTGGAGCCCGCAACGCAACGGCTGCAGGACTGGCCGGCAGAGCTCGCCCGTATCGTGTATGTGGATCGCTACGGCAATCTGCTGAGCGGCATGCGCGCCGCCGGCGTGCGGGAGGAGGACATCCTCGAGGCGGGCGCACTGCGGCTGCGGCACGCGTGGACCTTCGCCGACGTCGAGCGTGGTCAGGCATTCTGGTACGGCAATGCCAACGGCCTGGTCGAGATTGCCGTCAATCAGGGTCGGGCGAGCGAGTTGGTCGGGTTGCACGTGGGGGACGCAGTGCGTTTCCAGGCGCGTCGCGGGGAGGGGGCATGAGCGCGCGGGTTCTCGTCGGGCTGGTGTTCGCCTCGCTGGCGGCGCTGTTCATGGGTCTGGCGGGTCAGTCGGCGCCGGCCGCGGTGTGGCGGCACGTGCTGTTCGCCATGGGCGTCATGCCGCTGATCCTGGGGGCGATGCTGTATTTCATCCCCGTGCTGACCCGCAGTACCACGGCGCGGGGTGCGGTGCTATTGCTGCCGCCGGTGGCCTTGGTGCTGGGTGTCGGTGCGGTGTTGGCGCTGCACCACCGGCCATCGCTGTTGCCTGGCATCGCGGCCGCGGCACTGCTGGTGGTCGCGCTGGAGATCGCCTGGGCCTGGCGGCGACGGGTGCGCAGCTTCGGTACACCGCACCCGGGCCTGGACTGGTACCTGTTCGCGCTGGCCGCCCTGGTCGTGGCGCTGGCGCTGATCGTCACGCGCGCCGTCTGGCCGGAGCAATGGGCGCTGACGCGCGTGCTGCATCTGCATCTCAACCTGTTCGGCTTTCTGGGGCTGACCGCCGTCGGTACCCTGCGGGTGCTGTTGCCGACGGCGCTCGGCGAACAGGATGCCCACGCCCTGCCATTCCTGCGCACCCAGTTGCCGTTCGCGGTCGCGGGTGCGGTGCTCATCGCCGTCGGGGCGGCATTCTGGCCCCCCGCGGCGTTCGCGGGTGCGGCTGCCTGGGCCTGGCCGGCGCTGGTGATGTTGCGGGCCATGGCACGCTACCGGCGGCCCTGGTGGTCGTCGCGCGGGGCGGGGATCGTGCTGGCGGCCGCCGCCGGCGGCTGGGTACTGGCAGTGGGCGCCGGGCTGGCACATGGATACGGGCTGATGAGCGCGGATGCGGCGCTCGCGCTGCTGGTGTATCTGTTCCTGCTGCCGTTGGTCACCGGCGCTACCAGCCATCTGCTGCCGATCTGGCGTTGGCCCGGGCGCGTGACGCCGGCGCACGCGGTGATGCGCGCGTGGTTGACCACCGGCGGCGGCCTGCGCGTGACGGCCTTCTGGGCGAGTGCTGCGTTGACCTTCGCCGGGGTCGGATTCGCACCACTGCCGGCCGCATTCGCTCTGGCTGTCTATCTGCTGCAGGTGTCGACGGCGTTCGTGCGCGTGCGCTCTGCCGCCTGAGGGATCAGCCGCGTGTCTTGGTGCGCGTCTTGGGCCGCGCTTGGGTCTGCGGCTGGGTCGGCGGCTCGGTCGGCGGTTTGGCCCGCGCCTTGACGCCACGTCGTGCCGGCGGCGCCGGCCTGGGTCCGGGGTTCAGCAGCGGCGCGAGAAACTGTCCGGTATAGGATTCAGGCACGTCTGCGATCGCCTCGGGCGTGCCCGCGGCGATGATCCGGCCGCCCTGGTCGCCGCCCTCCGGACCGAGGTCGATGACCCAGTCCGAGGTCTTGATGACATCCAGGTTGTGTTCGATGACCACAATGGTGTTGCCGTGATCGCGCAGTCGGTGCAGCACGGCGAGTAGCTGTTCGATATCGTGGAAATGCAGACCGGTGGTCGGCTCATCCAGGAGGTAGAGCGTATTGCCGGTATCGCGCTTGGAGAGTTCGCGCGCCAACTTGACGCGCTGCGCCTCGCCACCGGAGAGTGTGGTCGCGTTCTGGCCCAGGCGGATGTAGGAGAGTCCGACGTCCAAGAGTGTCTGCAACTTGCGGGCGATCACGGGCACGGCGTTGAAGAACACCAGCGCGTCCTCCACCGTCATCTCCAGTACCTCGTGGACATTCTTGCCCTTGTAACGGATCTCCAGCGTCTCGCGGTTGTAGCGCTGGCCATGACAGACGTCGCAGGGGACGTAGATGTCCGGCAGAAAGTGCATCTCCACCTTGATGACGCCATCCCCCTGGCAGGCCTCGCAGCGCCCACCCTTCACGTTGAAGCTGAAGCGCCCGACCTTGTAGCCGCGCGAGCGCGCCTCCTGGGTGCCGGCGAACAGGTCACGGATGGGCGTGAACAGGCCGGTGTAGGTGGCGGGGTTGGAGCGCGGCGTACGGCCGATGGGGCTCTGGTCGATGTCGACCACCTTATCGAACAGGTCCAGGCCTTCGATGGCGTCGCAGGGCGCCGGATCGGTCGCAGCATGGTTCAGTTCGCGTGCCGCATACGGATGCAGGGTGTCGTTGATGAGCGTGGACTTGCCGGAGCCCGAGACCCCGGTGATGCAGGTCATCAGACCCGCGGGGATGTCGACATCGATGCCCTTGAGGTTGTTGCCGCGTGCGCCGCGGATGCGCAACAGCCGGGCCGGATCGCGGGGCACGCGCTGGGCCGGCAGCGCGATGCGGCGCTGGCCGGAGAGATACTGGCCGGTCAGCGAGCGTGGGTCGGCCATGATCTCGGCCGGCGTGCCCTGTGCCACCACGCGGCCGCCGTGGACGCCCGCACCGGGGCCCATGTCGACGACATGATCGGCACTGCGGATGGCGTCCTCGTCGTGCTCCACCACGATTACGGTGTTACCCATATCGCGCAGGTCGGTGAGGGTGTTCAGCAGGCGCTGGTTGTCACGCTGGTGCAGGCCGATGGAGGGCTCGTCGAGGATGTACATCACGCCGACGAGGCCGGCGCCGATCTGACTGGCCAGACGGATACGCTGGGCCTCGCCGCCAGACAGTGTGTCGGCGCTGCGTTCCAGTGACAGATAGTCCAGGCCGACGTTGACCAGAAAGTTCAGGCGCTCACCGATCTCCTTGAGAATCCGCGCGGCGATCTCGCCGCGGCGGCCTTCCAGTTGCAGCCCGGCGAAGAACTGCCGGGCACGGCCCACCGGCAGGGCGGCCACGTCGGGCAACGCCCGGCCGGCGACGAACACATGCCGGGCCGAGCGATTCAGACGCGTGCCGGCGCAGTCGGGGCAGGGCCGCGTGCTCAGGTATTTCGCCAACTCGTCGCGCACCACGTTGGATTCCGTCTCGTGGTAACGGCGTTCCATGTTGGGGATGATGCCTTCGAACGCATGTCGGCGGGTGGCGAAGCCACTGCGCTCGGTGAGGTACTGGAATTCGATGGTCTCACGGCCCGAACCGTACAACACCACCTGACGGATCTTCTCCGCCAGGTCCTCGAACGGTGTCTCGATGTCGAAGCCGTAATGGTCGGCCAGTGAACTGATGAGTTGGAAGTAATAGGCGTTGCGCCGATCCCAGCCACGCACCGCGCCGCCGGCCAGGCTCAGCTGCGGGTGGGCGACGACGCGTGCCGGATCGAAATACTGTTTGACGCCCAGGCCGTCGCAGGTCGGACAGGCGCCGACGGGGTTGTTGAACGAGAACAGCCGCGGCTCGAGCTCGCTCAATGAATAGCCGCAGGTCGGGCAGGCGAACTTGGCGGAGAACACCAGCTCCTCGCGCCCCGGTTCGTCCATGAAGGCGACGCGCGCCAGGCCGTCGGACAGGCGCAGCGTGGTCTCGAAGGACTCCGCCAGGCGGATGGCCAGGTCGGAGCGCACCTTGACGCGGTCGACCACCACATCGATGCTGTGCTTGCGGCGCAGATCCAGCGTCGGCGGTTGGTCGAGTTCCACCAGCTTGCCATCGATACGTGCGCGTACGAAGCCCTGGGCACGCAACTCCTCCAGCACACCGACATGTTCCCCCTTGCGCCCCTGTACCACCGGCGCGAGCAGCATCAGGCGCGTGCCCTCGGGCAGGGCCAGCACCTGGTCGACCATCTGGCTGACGGTCTGGGCCTCCAGCACCGTGCCGTGGTCAGGGCACTGCGGCGTACCGACGCGCGCGAACAGCAGGCGCAGATAATCGTAGATCTCGGTGATGGTGCCGACCGTCGACCGTGGATTGTGCGAGGTGGACTTCTGCTCGATGGAGATGGCCGGCGACAGACCTTCGATATGGTCGATGTCCGGCTTCTCCATCATCGACAGGAACTGTCGGGCGTAGGCCGACAGCGACTCGACATAGCGGCGCTGGCCCTCGGCATAAATGGTGTCGAAGGCGAGCGAAGACTTGCCGGAGCCGGACAGGCCGGTGATGACGATCAGCTGGTCGCGCGGCAGCTCCAGGTCGATATTGGCAAGGTTGTGCGTGCGTGCGCCGCGTATGCGTATGCTGTTCATGTCGATTTTCGGCCCCCGGGGAACCTGCTACTATACGGCCCCTCATCTCGTTTGATCAAAGGAAGACCGGCAGTGAGTCTGTCCCCGGCCGAGCGCCATGGCATGACACCCGGAGAGTGGCGCGCGGCGGTGTCGCTGGCAGGCATCTTCTCCTTACGCATGCTGGGGCTGTTCATGGTCCTGCCGGTCTTCGCCCTCTACACCGAGAAGCTGCCGGGGGCCACCCCGGCCCTGATGGGGCTGGCCATCGGCGCCTACGGCATGACCCAGGCGCTGTTGCAGATCCCCTTCGGCCTCCTGTCAGACCGTCTCGGGCGCAAGCCGGTGATCGCGGCCGGTTTGCTGCTGTTCGCGCTGGGTAGCGTGGTGGCGGCCCTGGCCACCGATATCTATGGGGTGATCCTGGGCCGCGCGCTGCAGGGTTCCGGGGCCATCGCCGCCGCCGTGATGGCGCTGGCCGCCGACCTCACCCGCGAGGAGCAGCGCACCAAGGCCATGGCCGTCATCGGTATGAGCATCGGGCTGTCGTTTTCGGTCGCGCTGCTGGTCGGACCTGTCCTGGACCACTGGGTCGGCATCAGCGGCATCTTCTGGCTGACGGCGGTGCTCGCCTGCGTGGGTGTCGCGCTGCTCTATCTGCTGGTGCCGAACCCGGTCATCAGCCGTCCGCACCGCGATGCGGAACCCGTCCCCGGGCAGTTCCTGGCAGTGCTGCGCGATGCCGAGCTGCTGCGACTGGACTTCGGTATCCTCACCCTGCACATGGCGCTGACCGCGACCTTTACGGTCCTGCCGCTGATCCTGCGCGACCAGCTGGGGCTCCCCTCCGCCATGCACTGGAAGTTCTATCTTCCGGTACTGCTCTTGTCGGTGGTGGTGATGATCCCCTTCATCATCTATGCCGAGCGGCGCCGCAAGCTCAAGCCGGTGTTCCTGGGTGCCATCCTGACGGTGGCGCTGGCGCTGTTCGGGATGGCCTTCTGGCATCTGCAGCTCGTCCACGTGGCGTTGCTGGTCTTCCTCTTCTATGTCGGCTTCAACCTGCTCGAGGCCACGCTGCCGTCGCTGATCTCCCGGCTGGCACCGCCCGACAGCAAGGGTACGGCCATGGGGTTTTATTCCAGTTCACAGTTCTTCGGGGCCTTCCTCGGCGGGGCGATCGGCGGCTGGTTGCAGGGTCAGGCCGGGGTCACCGGGGTGTTCCTGTTCGCCGGCACCGCGACCGTGCTGTGGCTGCTGGTGGCGGCCCCCATGCGCAGCCCACGCTATCTCACCACCCACCTGCTCCAGGTCGGCAGGATGGACGCACCGCAGGCGCGGTTGCTGGCGCAGCGCCTCACCCTGGTGCGCGGTGTGGCCGAGGCCGTGGTCATCGGCGAGGAGGGCGTGGCCTATCTGAAAATCGATAAAAATGCCTTGGATGAGGAGGCGCTCGCGCGGGTGACCACGCCCGGCGGCCCGTGAGAGGCGCCCCGACCCGTGTGGCCGGGGGCGGTGGAACCCCGTATGATGTGCCCTGCCGCCCCGCTCCGGCGCACAGGGCGCCGGGGTGGCCCAGGGCGCTATTGGGACGATGCCGGGACGGTATCGAAACAGAATATTTTCGGTGGGAGGAGAACATGGCGCGCGGTGTGAACAAGGTCATTCTGGTCGGTAATCTGGGAAAGGATCCCGAGGTTCGTTACATGCCCAATGGCGGTGCGGTCGCCAACGTGGCGGTGGCGACCAGCGAACAATGGAAGGACAAGCAGACCGGTGAGCAGAAGGAACGCACCGAGTGGCATAACGTGGTCTTCTATCAGCGGCTCGCGGAGATCGTCGGCGAATACCTGAAGAAGGGTTCGCAGATCTATGTCGAAGGCAGCCTGCGCACCCGCAAGTGGCAGGACAAGAGCGGCAACGACCGCTACACGACCGAGATCATCGCCAGCGAAATGCAGATGCTGGGCGGCCGTGGTGGCGGTGGCAGCGCGGCATTCGGCGGCGGCAGCAAGGCCGCGAGCGGTAGCGGTAGCGGTGGTGGTGGTGACGAGGCACCGTTCAACGAAGGCTTCGACGACGATATTCCGTTTTAGAGTTGACGCTGGTCTGACAAGCGGGCGCGGCGCTGGCGTAGCCGTCAGCGCCGCCGAAGTGCCCCGGCCACTCCCAAGCGCACACCGGGCGGTGCGCTCATCGCATCCGACCGGACACCCCCGGAACCCCCCGTTTCCGCCCCACCATGATCTTTGCCTGCGTCGGTTTGAAGCTGACCCGCGGGCTTCAGGATAGCGGTAGGAACCAACCATGGGCGCCGGGCGGACTACCGG
>JAIOJV010000093.1 GCA_019911805.1 Gammaproteobacteria bacterium | reverse complement strand
GCGACCATGTCGTAGCCGTCGGAGGTGGCGCCGTAGCCGACCAGCTCGGCATAGATCTTCGCGCCGCGTGCCCGGGCGTGCTCGAGTTCCTCCAGCACCACCAGCCCACCGCCGCCGGAGATGACGAAGCCGTCGCGGTTGACGTCGTAGGGGCGCGAGGCCTGTGCAGGTGTCTCGTTGTATCGGGACGACAGCGCACCCATGGCGTCGAACAGACAACTCATGGACCAGTGCACCTCCTCACCACCACCGGCGAAGACGATATCCTGCTTACCCCACTGGATGAGCTCGGCACCATGGCCGATGCAGTGCGCACTGGTCGAGCAGGCCGAACTGATGGAATAGCCCACCCCCTTGATGCCGAAGGCGGTACCAAGGATGGCCGAGGTCGTCGACGACATGGTCTTGGTCACGCCGTACGGGCCGATTCTCTTCACACCCTTCGTACGCAGCGTGTCGGCGGCGATGACGACATTGGCGGTGGAGGCGCCGCCGGAACCCACGATCAGACCGCTGCGTGGGTTGGAGATCATCGCCGCGGTCAGACCGGAGTCGTCCAAGGCCTCTTGCATGGCGATGTAGTTGAAGGCCGCGGCGTCGCCCATGAAGCGCCTGAGCTTGCGGTCGATCAGCGCCTCCTGGTCCAGGTCGACGATCGGCCCGCAGACCTGGCTGCGAAAACCCATATCTCGATATTCTTCGCTGAAACGGATGCCGGAACGGCCATTTTTCAGACTCTCCAGCACCGCCTGCCGGTTGTTGCCGATGGAGGAGACGATGCCGATGCCGGTGACGACTACCCTGCGCATTGCTCTGGACCTCAGAAATTCTCGGTGGAAGTGAACAGGCCGACGCGCAGATCCTTGGCATGGTAGATCTCGCGTCCGTCCACGGACATGATGCCGTCGGCGATGCCCATGAAGAGTGTGCGCTTGATGACGCGCTTCATGTCGATCTGGTAGGTGAGCAGGCCATTCTTGGGCGTGACCTGCCCGGAGAATTTGATCTCACCGCCGCCCAGGGCGCGACCGCGGCCCGGGCCGCCGGCCCAGCCGAGGAAAAAGCCGATCAGCTGCCACATGGCGTCCAGTCCCAGGCAGCCGGGCATGACGGGATCGCCCTCGAAGTGGCAGCCGAAGAACCACAGGTCCGGCTCGATATCGAGTTCCGCACGGATCTCGCCCTTGCCATGCGCGCCGCCTTGCTCGCTGATGTGGGTGATGCGATCGAACATCAGCATCGGCGGCAGTGGCAACTGGGCGTTACCGGGCCCGAACATCTCGCCACGGGCACAGCTGAGGAGTTCCTCGAAGGAGAGCTGGCTGGGGCGCCGTGCGGTGGTGGTGTCGGTCATCTGCGGACTCTCGTACGGGGTCATTGGATTCTGGGGGCCAGACTTGCGCCGGGCCGGGCGATCGAAGGGCCGTATTCTAGCTCAGGCCGGCCGTAGAGTTAAAACCATGGTTTGGCGGTGGTGCCGCCCGGGGCCGTTATCCATGATTCCCACCCGCACCCGGAAACGGGGCGTCGCGGTGACGCTGTGGGATTGATCGTTGTCAACCGCACTGTTAACCACCAAGGACACGAAGGACACAAAGGGGAGATCCCATCGAATGTAAAACCACGAAATGTCGCAAGGGCAGGCGTCGAACTGGATTCCCGGATTCCGCTGCGCGTCATCCAGGTTACGCTATTTGGCGGTGTTACATGAAACAGACTTTCCTTCGTGTCCTTCGTGTCCTTGGTGGTTAACGAAAGACCTCAATCCCGGAAATTCTGATACTGCAGCGGCAGCCCGATGTCGGCTTTCTTCAGCAGGGCGATGGCCTCCTGCAGGTCGTCGCGCTTCTTGCCGGTGATGCGCACCTGATCACCCTGGATGCTGGCCTGGACCTTGAGTTTACTGTCCTTGATCTGCTTGACGAGCTTCCGGGCCGTGTCCTGGTCGATGCCCTGGCGGACCTGGATCTTCTGGCGGGCGCGGGAGCCACTCTCCTCGATCTTCTCGATCTTCAGCGCACCGATGTCGACCCCGCGTTTGGCGAGCTTCTTCTCCAGGATGTCACGCATCTGGTCGACCTGGAACGCACTCTGGGCATCCAGGGTGAGGGTATCGTCGACGATCTCCACTTTGGCATCGCTGCCCTTGAAATCGAAGCGTGTACCGATCTCGCGGTTGGCCTGATCGGCGGCGTTGTTCACTTCGTGCAGATCGACTTCGGACACGACGTCGAAGGAAGGCATGGCGGCACTCCGCAATCCGGGTTGCGGGGCATCCTACCACAGCCCGAGAACCGGGGCCGGGGCCCGAGGGTCTTTACCTAAACCATTTTTGGCCACGGAATTCATGGAATAACACGGAAAGAATTCACGCTGCAAATCCAGGATCATGCCCAGCGGTTTGGTCTCTGTGGCCCGGAATGGCTTGGGAACCCGTCGGGTAGAGATACCCGGTGCCTGTATCAGGTAGCGGACGTCTCTGCCCGTGTATGCGCCTCGAAGGCGGCACGGATCTGCGCCAGCGCATCGGCCAGGCCGCGTTGTCCGGACACGTCCCACTGCTCCAGCAGCGGCAGCACCCGTAGCACCAGCGTCCCGAGGTGGGGGTGGAGTCGTGTGTGTTCACCGCGCTGCAGCAGCGTCAGGGCCTCGTCGAGCGTTGGTACCGGCGCCGGCACTTCGGTGCCGGTGGGTGCGGGGGCGTGAGGCGTTTCGGCCCCGGTGTGCGTAGCGACCGGTGCGGCCGGTGCGACCTGCGGTGCAGGCACCTTCACCGTGGCCGGTGGTGCGCTGTCGATGATCTCGCTGCCCTGTTGCAGCGCCCGCTCCAGTCGCCCCGTGAGTTCCACGAACAGGTCTTCGAGGCGGATGTCGTGCCGTACCGCCGGCGTCAGTATGCCGGCACTGAGTGTGACGGTGAATGGACCGTCCTTGCCATCGATGGGCATCTCGGTGAGGCGCGCGGCGAGGCGCTGCACCAGATGACGCGCACCCACCGCCCGGGTGGTGGGCATGACCACCCCGAAGCGCGCCATGCCCAGCCGTGCACCCATGTCCTCGCGGCGGATCTCGGCCTGGAGGGCCGCGGTGACCGTCTTGAGGATTGCGCCGCCGACGGCCTTGCCCTGGCGCACGAACAGGTCGTCGAAGCCGTCGACCTGGAACAGCAGCAGCGTAAATTCCGCCCGGTGGCGGAGGGCGTGCGCGAGCGCCCGCTGGCCGTTCTGCTGAAAGGCGTGGGCATTGCCCAGCCCCGTGAACGGGTCGGTCGCCGGTTTCTCGTTGAGTGTCGTGGTGGTGTGTTTGAGCTCGACGGTGGTCTTGTGCAGGCGGACGTGCGAACGGGTGTGCGCCAGCAACTGCACGGAGTCGAACGGCTTACTGATGAAATCGGTCGCACCGGCAGCGAAGACACGGCTCTTGGCGCCGTCGTCGTCCTCGGCGCCGGTGACGATGATCATGGGCAGGGTGCGCAACGGCTCACGCTCGTCCGCGCGCAGCCGTTGCAACAGGCCCATGCCGTCGAGGTAGGGCATGGACAGGTCGGAGATGACCAGGGCGATATCGTCTTGGGTCGTCAGCAGTTCCCAGGCCTGTTCACCGTCACCGGCCTCCAGGGTGTCGAATTCATCCTTGAGGATCTTGCGGGCGGCCACGCGGATCACGCGCGAATCGTCCACGACCAGGACGCGGGGTTTGCTGGGGGACTCTTCGCTCGACACGGTGGTTCTCCCGGGGCTCGCTCGGGCGCAACGGCAGGTTGTGGGCTGGAGTGGCGGCGCGTCCCTGCGCCGCGCGGGCGGGCACCTTCATACCGGCCCCGTCCGTTATGACTTATTGATGCGCTTGTTGATATTCGGCCATGATGCTGCGTTCTTTAGGCGGGGGTCGGGATT
>JAIOJV010000092.1 GCA_019911805.1 Gammaproteobacteria bacterium | reverse complement strand
ATCCAGCGCCGAGGCCGGCTCGTCCAGCAGCAGCACCTCGGGTTCGATGGCGATGGCGCGCGCGTATCGGACTACACTGCGTTCATGTACATGGGTGACCTGATCGAATTCGGCGACACCAATACCATCTTCACGAATCCGTCGGAGAAGATGACAGAAGACTACATCACCGGACGCTACGGCTGAGCGCGCCGGCGGGAGAGGGGACGGCAATGGAAAAACCAGGCATCGGACAGCACATCTCGCAGCAGTTCAATGCGGAGCTGGAAGACATCCGCAACCGTGTGCTGACCATGGGCGGCGTGGTCGAGCAGCAGCTCGCAGACGCCATGACCTCCATCGTCGAGGGGGACGAGCGCATGGCCGAGGTGGTCGTCAACAGCGATTACAAGGTCAACGCCATGGAGGTGGCGCTGGACGAGGAATGCAACCGCGTGCTCGCCCGCCGGCAGCCGGCGGCCGGTGATCTGCGGCTCATCGTCGCTGTCATCAAGACCATCACCGATCTGGAACGCATCGGCGACGAGGCGGAACGCATCGCGCGCATGGCCCAGCACGTCGGCAGTGGTGAGGACATGCGGGTGCATCCCGCTCAGATCGGGCACCTCGGCGACCAGGTACGGAAGATGCTCCACAATGCGCTGGACGCCTTCGCACGCATGGACACCGAGCTGGCCGTGCAGGTCTGGCGCGAAGACCTCAAGGTCGACAAGGAGTACGAGGCCATCGTACGTCAGCTCATCACCTTCATGATGGAGGACCCACGCTCCATTCCGCGGGTGCTGGACATCATGTGGGCCGCGCGTTCCCTGGAGCGCATCGGCGACCGCGCCCGCAACATCTGCGAGTACGTTATCTACCTGGTCAAGGGCAAGGACGTGCGCCATACCAGCCTGGAGCACATGGAGGCGCAGGCGCGCGCTGACCACGCCAAATCCAGGGAATGACCGGCCGGTGCCGGTTCCCGGCGCCGCCTAATCCACCAGCGCCACGCTCTTGATGAGTGCGTGCACCTGCGCACCCACTCCGATCCCGAGCTGTTCGCGGGACTTGCGCGTGATCCGCGCCAACAGCGGTGCGCCGCCGGCCTGCAGATGCACCATGATCTGCGCCGGGTCGTGTCCCACGATCGCGGTCACGCGTGCCGGCAGGCAGTTGAGGATGCTGGTGTCGGCCGGTGCCCGCAGGGCCAGGCTGACATCGCGCGCGGCGATGCGCAGCCGCAGCGCCGTGCCGATCGCGAGGCCGCCGACGGCCAGGGCGATGCGCCCGGCGCTGGTGTCGACCCAGGTCAGCCCGAAGCTCTCTTCGACCGCGACCACGTGTCCTTCCAGGATCGCCGCGGCGGCAGCGGCACGGCTGAGCGGCAGATCCGGACGGGTGAGCAACTCCGCCAGCGGACCGCTGGCGCGTACCTTGCCGGCGTCCAGCAGCAGCAGATGGTCGGCCAGCCGGGTGATCTCGTCCTGTGCATGGCTGACGTAGATCACCGGCACGGCGAGTTCACGGTGCAGGCGTTCCAGGTAGGGCAGGATGGCCTGTCGGGCATCCTGGTCGAGTGCGGCGAGCGGCTCGTCGAGCAGCAGCAGATCGGGACTGGTCAGCAGCGCGCGGCCCATCGCCACGCGTTGCGCCTCGCCGCCGGACAGTTGCGGCACGCGGCGCGTCAACAGCGCTGCGAGCCCGAGCCAGTCGATGACCTGTTCGAGCACGATGCGACGCCGCGCGACCGGCGTGCGCGAGCGGCCGTAGTCGAGATTGCCGCGCACATCGAGGTGGGTGAACAGCGCTGCGTCCTGGAACACATAGCCGACGCGGCGGCGGTGCGCGGGCAGGTCAATGCCCGCCGCGCTGTCCAGCCAGCGCGCGCCGTTGATGCCGATGTGGCCCTGGGCGCGCTCCAACCCGCTCAGTCCGCGCAGCAGGCTGGTCTTGCCGCAGCCCGAAGGCCCGAACAGTCCGGTCACGCCGCGCCCCGGCAGGGTCACGTCGACGTTCAGCGTGAACGTGCCGCGACGGAGCGTCAGCTGGATGGTGAATCGGTTCATCGCCCCAGACCGGCGTGCCGTCCGCCGCGCAGCGTATACATGGCCAGCAGCACTGCGAAGGAGAAGCCCAGCAGCAGTGCCGACCACAGGTGCGCGCTGGCGTACTGCAGCGACTCGACCTGGTCGTAGATGGCGATGGACAGCACCTGGGTCGCACCGGGGATGTTGCCACCGATCATCAGCACCACGCCGAACTCGCCGACGGTGTGCGCGAAGCCCAGCGTGACCGCGGCGAGAAACCCGGTCCTGGCCTGCGCCAGCACGATGCTGAGAAAGCGATCGGCCGGACCGGCGCCGAGCGTCGCCGCGGCCTCCAGGGTGCGCGGCGCGATCCCGGCGAAGGCGTTCTGCAGGGGTTGCACCACGAATGGCAGCGAGTAGATCACCGATCCGATCACCAGCCCGGTGAAGCTGAACACGAGCCGCGGCCCGCCCAGCGACTGCACCAGTGCACCGAGTGGACTCTGCGGGCTCAGGGCGACCAGCAGATAGAAGCCCAGCACTGTCGGCGGCAGCACCAGCGGCAGTGCCACCAGGGCCTCGACGACGGGGCGTGCGCGGCAGCGGGTCCGCGCCAGCCACCAGGCCAGCGGCGTCCCGAGCACCAGCAGCACCAGCGTCGTGACCGTCGCGAGGCGCAGGGTCAGGAACAGCGGGGCCAGATCGGGGAGCGGCATGGGCGGGTGTCAGATGGCGGCGTGTCCGAGGGTATATTCGGGGGTATGTCCGGGGCCGCCAGTGTCACGGACTCTGATCCGGTGGCGTCGACAGATTCAGCGTGCGGATGCCATCGGCCACGGAGAAGGTCTTGTCATAGCCCAGATCACGCAGCAGCCGCGCGGCATGCACGCTGCGCCGGCCGGAGTTGCAGACCACCAGCAGGATGCACTCGCGCTGGCGTTGCAATGTGTTCACGCGTTTGACGAACGCCTTGATGTCGATATCGCTGGGTTCTTCCGAGTCGAGGATCTCCTGCTCTTCGTCGCTGAGCGGATCGCCGAAGGCGCGCTTGATACTGAAAAACGGGATATGCAGGCTGTTGGGCAGGGCACCCTTGAACTCCAGCTCGAAGGGTTGCCGGATGTCGATCAGGCAGGCCAGGTCCAGGTGGATCATTTCAGTGGCCGTCGCGGCGCTGATCTCAAGGGGTATCGCATCGTCCGCGGGTGGTTGCTGCTGATTATCTGTCGTCATACGGAACTCCATAGCCGTCTCGCTCGATGATAGTTCGCGCCGCCCCACTTTGCAGGTACTCCAGAAAGAGGCTCGCCGCCTCCGGCACACGGCTGCTGCGCAGCAGCACCGCTGTCTGTTCCAATGCGGGATGCCGATCGGCGGGGATCGTCCAATACTGCGTCTGTGGGATGTTCAGCGCACGCACTTGTGCCAGCGCGACGAAGCCGAGCTCGGCGTTGCCGCTGTGGGTGAACTGGAAGGTCTGGCCGATGTTTTCACCCATCACCAGGCGCGGTTGTAGCATCGTCCATCGCCCCATGCCTTCCAGCACGGCCCGCGCGGCGGCGCCGTAGGGCGCGGTCAGCGGGTTGGCGATGGCGAGATGCGTGAAGTCGCCGCCGTCGAGTCGCGCACGCGGCTCGCCCGCCGGCGCATAGAGCGCCAGGCGCCCGATGGCGTAGATGACCGGCGCCGTGGCCAGACCCTGCGCATGCAGCAGGGCGGGGCGTTCGCGGTCGGCGGCCAGGAAGATATCGAACGGTGCATCGTGCCGGATCTGCGCATAGAGCTTGCCGGTGGAGCCGGAGGACGGGCTGATCACATGCCCGCTCTGCTGCTGAAAATCCGTGGCCAGTGTCTGCAGGGTCGCGGCGAAGTTGGCAGCGACGGCGACCTGCACGGTGTCGGCGACCGCGGGTCCCGCCAGGCCGGTGAGCAAGGCAGTGAGCAGGAAGAGGCGGTGCATGTCTGTATCCTTGTCGGCACGGCGTGCCGGCAGCTGCGGCCGTGGTGCGGTCGTGGTGCGGTCGTGCGTCGGTCTGTCTGTGTGCGGTGGATAGCCCCGGTCTTGGGGATTTTCGGGTTGTCGAGGCGGGCTTGCGTTGCACTGCTGTCAGGTCAGCAGCAGTTCCAGCAGGGCCTTCTGTGCATGCAGGCGGTTCTCCGCTTCATCCCACACCACGCTCTGTGGCCCGTCGATGACCTCGGCTGCGACTTCCTCGCCGCGGTGCGCGGGCAGGCAATGCATGAACAGTGCGTCCTTGGCAGCGAGGCGCATCAGCCGGGCGTCGACCTGGAAGTCGGCGAAGGCCTGTGCACGCGTCCAGTGTTCATCTTCCTGACCCATGCTGGCCCAGACGTCGGTGACCACCAGATCGGCACCGCGGGCGGCGCTGTCCGGATCGGTGAAGATCTCGACCTGATCGCCGCCGCCAGCGACGATATCGGGGTCTGGCGTGTAGCCCTCGGGTGCGGCGATCTGCAGCCGGAACCCGAACAGCCTGGCGGCATTGATATAGGAGTTGCACATATTGTTGCCGTCGCCGATCCAGGCCACGGTGCGTCCACGGATGTCGCCACGGTGCTCGAGGTAGGTCTGCATGTCGGCGAGCAGCTGACAGGGATGGCAGCGGTCGGTCAATGCATTGATGACCGGCACACGCGAATGCTCCGCGAAGCGCTCGAGCTTCTCGTGCTCGTAGGTACGGATCATGATGATATCGACCATGCGCGACAGCACGCGCGCGGTGTCCTCGATGGGCTCGCCGCGGCCGAGCTGGGTGTCGCGCGGCGACAGGAACAGGGCATGACCACCGAGTTGTGCCATACCGGCCTCGAAGGAGACGCGGGTACGCGTCGAGGATTTCTCGAACACCATGCCGAGGATCTTGCCGCGCAGCGGCTGCAGCATCTCGCCGGCCCGGTGGCGGGCCTTCATGTCGATGGCGCGACGCAGCAGGCCCTGCAGTTCGTCCGGCGACAGGTCGAGCAAGGTCAGGAAGTGGCGCACTGGCATCGCCTCACGCCTGCAGCAGGAAGTCACGGACGAGCGTGCTGACCTCGTCGACGATACGGTCGGCCTGCGCGTCGCTGATGATCAGCGGCGGCAGCAGTCGCACCACCTTCCCGGCGGTGACGTTGAGCAACAGGCCGCGCGCGAGTGCCGTCTTCACCAGTCCCCCACAGGGGCGGTCGAGTTCGACGGCGAGCATCAGTCCGAAGCCGCGTACGGCCAGCACGCCGGGGGTGTCGTGCAGGCGCGCCTGCAGACCCGTCTGCAGGCGCTCGCCCAGGGCGGCCGCACGTGCTACCAGGCCGTCTGTCTCGATGGTGCGCAGCACCGCCAGCGCTGCGCTGCAGGCCAGCGGATTGCCGCCGAAGGTGGAGGCGTGATTGCCCGGCTCGAAGACCTCGGCGGCGGCGCCACGCGCCAGGCAGGCGCCGATGGGCACACCGTTGCCCAGGCCCTTGGCCAGCGTCACCACGTCCGGCACGATGTCGGTGTGCTGGTAGGCCAGCCAGCGGCCGGTGCGGCCCATACCAGTCTGCACCTCGTCGAGCATCAGCAGCCAGCCCTGGCGGTCGCAGAAGGCCCGCACCGCCGCGAGATAATCAGTATCGGGCACGCGGATGCCGCCCTCGCCCTGCACCGGTTCCACCAACACGGCGACGACCTTGTCGCTGTTCTCCGCCACCGTCTGCAGTGCCGCCACGTTATTGAAGGGGACGCGGATGAAACCTTTTACCAGTGGCTCGAAGCCGGCCTGCACCTTGCGGTTGCCGGTAGCGGTCAGGGTCGCGAGGGTGCGGCCGTGGAAGCTGCCCTCCATGACGACGATGGCGGGTTCCTTGATGTCGCGGCGGTGACCATAGAGGCGCGCGAGCTTGATGGCGGCCTCGTTGGCCTCGGCACCGGAGTTACAGAAGAACGCGCGCTCCATGCCGGTAACCCGGGCGAGTTCGGCGGACAGTTCCTCCTGCAGGGGGATCTGATAGATGTTGGAGGTGTGCACCAGGCGCGCGGCCTGTGCGCACAGCGCCTCGGTCACGGCCGGGTGGGCGTGGCCCAGGCCGCACACGGCGACGCCGGCCAGCGCATCCAGATATTCCTTGCCGTCGCTGTCCCACAGGGATGCGCCCGCGCCGCGCTCGAAGCGCACCGGGAGGCGGGCATAGGTGGACATCAGGGTCGTGTTCGTCATACGGATCCAAGCCTGCAAAAACGAGAACGGCAGCCCCCAAGGGCCTGTCGGACCTGAGGCTGATCTACTGCGCCGGCGGGAGAGCGGCCCACTACGATCGCCCAGGTCCGACAGGCCCCTGGAGCCGCCGGAAAGAGCCGATTCTATCCAGGCGTCGGTCGCCGCGCAAATCTGCCCGACCCGCGCCGGGTAAAAGCAAAAAGCCCGGCGCGGGGCCGGGCTTCATTGCGCCTGCGCGGGTTACCCCGCGCAGGCTATCCAGACAGCCGTCAGAATGGCATGCCGTGCATGTGGCCGGTCATGCCGAGGAGCATCGGGATCGACAGCAGAGTGTTGGTCCGCGAGGCCATCAGCGCCACCACCTTGGCCTTGCCGATCTCCTCGGCGCTGGCCTGGACGATGCCGAGGATCTTCTTCTGGTTCGGCCAGATCAGCACCCAGACGTTGAACAGCATGATGGTACCCAGCCAGGCGCCCATGCCGATGAGCTCGAAGTTGTCAGCGAAGGTGAAGGCGGCGACGATGCCGGAGCCTGCGCCGGCCATGCTTTTGGCCATGTATTCCAGTGCCATTGCACCGGTGATCCAGGTCGCCAGGGCACCCCAGCGGAACCACAGCAGGGCGCGCGGGGCGACGTACTTGTTGATGGCCGCGGCGCCGGGGCCACCGCTGCCGGCCTCGGCCAGGGCCTGGCCGACGGCCGGCACCTGCACGAAGTTGAAGTAGTAGAGCAGGCCGATCCAGGTGATGCCGGCGAGCACGTGCATCCATACCCAGAACTCCCAGGGGTTGAAGGCGCCGCCCGGGCCGAGTACGAAGACGAGAATCACGGCCAGCACGAAACCGGAGATAATGGTGCCGGGAATGGACTTGAGCGGGTTCATGGAGTCGGTCCTCTGCAGCAGAAAGGGTGTTGGAAAAACGCTTGTATTCGCGTGGTTTAGTCAATATCTAGCTGTTTTTCTTGAGGAGCGGGAGAATAGGCCAGGCGTTCAAACATTGCAATATGTCAATATCCGGGATGCGCGCCGCGCGCCCTGCGGTGTTGTGGGCCAGGCCTTGATTGGCCGCGGGTCAGGCGCTGGCGGGCGGCCGCACACGCCCGCATAATGCGCCCAGCAAAAATGTCATGGAGGGAGTGGAACATTATGAAACGATTCGTTCAGGCAGTGCTGATCGCTGCCAGCGTGTGGCTGCTCGCCGGGTGTGCGGCGGCGGTGGTGGGCGGCGCGGCGGCCGGCGGCTACTATGTCGGCAAGGACGAACGCAGCGTCGGCGAGATCAGTTCCGACACCACCATCACCTCGACCATCAACACCCGCTA
The DNA here is from genome assembly GCA_019911805.1 of Gammaproteobacteria bacterium. Lineage (NCBI taxonomy): Bacteria > Pseudomonadati > Pseudomonadota > Gammaproteobacteria > Gammaproteobacteria bacterium. Next base: position 10,958 of record JAIOJV010000092.1, on the reverse strand, counting down.
CGTGCAGGACAAGCAGGTCAGCGCGCTCGCCATCAACGTCGACACCTACCGTGGCGTGGTGACGCTCTACGGCAAGGTCTCGAGCCAGGCGGTCGCACAGCGGGCGGTGGAGATCGCACGCAACGTCAAGGGCGTGAAACAGGTGGTCTCCAAGCTCACCGTGGGTGGGTGAGGAGTGAGGCGTGAGGCGTGAAAAGAAAGGATTTCGGCCACGGAAACACACGGAAAACACGGAAAGAATGCTTATGGCAAAATCCCGGGTAGGGTGCGTCGGCGTCAGCGACGCACCGCGGTGCGGGGTTTTGGTGCGTCAGGCTGCGCCTCGACGCACCCTACGGCCAATCGTTTGTAAGACACCGGGAGGCGGCTCTTTCGAACTGCTGCAAAGGCGACGCCGTCCTGTCCGGATTTTTCAGCACAAGATTCTTTCCGTGTGTTTCCGTGTGGTTCCGTGGCCATTATCGGATTTCACGCCTCACGCCTCACGCCTCACTCCTCACTGACACCCATGTGCGGTATCTGCGGTGAATTGCGCTTCGATGGCCGGTCGCCCGATCCGGGGGTGCTGGCGCGCATGACCGCGCGCCTGGCGCGGCGCGGTCCCGATCACGAGGGCAGTTTCACGGCCGGGCCGCTGGCCTTCGGGCACCGGCGGCTGGCGGTGATCGATCTGTCGTCGCACTCCAACCAACCGTTGGTCGACCAGAAACTCGATCTCGCGCTGGTGTTCAACGGCACCATCTACAACTATCCGGAGCTGCGCGAGGAACTGCGCGCACGTGGGCACCAGTTCTCCTCCAGCGGCGACACCGAGGTCATCCTCAAGGCCTATGCCGAATGGGGCGAGCGCTGCGTCGACCGCCTGCACGGGATGTTCGCCTTCGCGATCTGGGACGGTGAGCGCCAACGCCTGTTCCTGGCGCGCGACCGTTTCGGTATCAAACCGCTGTACTACAATCACGCACGCGGCCGGTTCCGCTTCGCCTCCAGCAGCCAGGCATTGTTGGTCGCCGGCGACGTGAACACCGGCATCGACCCGGTGGCGCTGCATCACCAGTTCACTCTGCATGCGGTGATCCCCGCGCCGCGCACCATCCTGCGTGGCATCCGCAAGCTCGCGCCCGGGCACACCCTGACCGTCGAGGTCGACGGCCGCCGCACCCTGCGCCGCTACTGGCGGCTGCAGGCGACCCGCCCCGGGCACGCGCTGAGCGAAGGCGAATGGACCGAGGCGATCCACGCCGCGCTGCGCGAGGCGGTGCGCAAGCGCATCCAGATCGCCGACGTGCCGGTCGGTGTACTCTTGTCGGGCGGGCTGGATTCCAGTCTGCTGGTGGCGCTGCTCGCCGAGGCCGGCGTCAAGGATCTGCTGACCTTTTCGGTGGGTTTCGAGGACCATCCGGAGGAGAAGGGCAGCGAATTCGAGTATTCCGATCAGGTCGTCGCGCGCTATGCGACGCGCCATCACAAATACCATATCCCCAACGACGAAGTGCTCAAGCGTCTGCCCGAGGCGGTGGACAATATGGCCGAGCCGATGTTCGCCCAGGACGCGGTCGCCTTTTACCTGCTGTCCGAGCAGGTGTCGAAGTCGGTGAAGGTGGTGCAGAGCGGCCAGGGCGCCGATGAGGTGTTCGGCGGCTATTTCTGGTATCCGCGCATGGTGGCGGAGACCGGCAGCGACCTCGACCGCTTCCGTGTGCATTACTTCGACCGTGACCACGCCGAGTTCGCGGATATGATCGAACCCGGGCTGCAGGGTCCGGACTACACCGCCGCCGCCGTTGCCGCCCGCCTGGCTGAGCCGGATGCCGACGACTACATCGACCGTGTGCTGCGCCTGGACGTCACCACGCTGGTCGTCGACGACCCGGTCAAGCGCGTGGATAACATGACCATGGCCTGGGGCCTGGAGGCGCGCGTGCCCTTTCTCGATCATCAACTGGTCGAACTGGCCGCGCGCATGCCGCCCGAGTACAAGCTCGGCTCCGGGGGCAAACATGTGCTCAAGCGCATTGCCCGCGGCATCGTCCCGGATGCGGTGATCGACCGGCCCAAGGGTTATTTCCCGGTACCTGCACTCAAATATGTACGCGGTGAGTTCCTCGACTTCATGCACGACATCCTGGATTCCACCGCCTGCCGCCAGCGCGGAATTTATCAACGCCGCTACGTCGAACGCCTGCTGGCCGACCCCGAAGGCCAGCACACCCGTATCCTGGGTAGCAAGCTCTGGCACCTGGCGCTGCTGGAGTACTGGCTGCAGCGCAATGTGGATGGGGAGTGAGGCGTGAGGCGTGAGGAGTGAGACGTAAAAGACAAAACCCTTGTTGGCCACGGAAGCACACGGAAATACACGGAAAATTAAGAAGATTAAAGCCCAGATAGCTATCGCGCGGCCTGATCATTGGGTTTTTGCAATCGTCTTTTTCCGTGTTCTTCCGTGTTCTTCCGTGTTCTTCCGTGTGCTTCCGTGTGCTTCCGTGTGCTTCCGTGGCCATGAGGGGGTTTCCACTCCTCACACCTCACACCTCACACCTCACGCCTCACGCCTCACGCCTCACTCTCCATTCTCCACTCCCCCACAGCCGCTGGACTTTATTCCCGCTGTCCCGGGCAGTAGACTGGGCATCATTTTCTCAGGCCGCGCGGCGGCGACGTGACAGACGAGGGGTAGCGAATATGGACGTGATGGACAGGATCAAAGAGGCGGTCGAGGGTAATTCGGTGGTGATCTTCATGAAGGGTACCCCGCAGATGCCGCAGTGCGGCTTCTCCAGCCGTGCCTCCCAGGCACTGACGGCCTGTGGCGAGGAGTTCGCCTATGTAAACGTGCTGGCGGATCCGGAGGTGTTCCAGAACCTGCCCCGTTACGCCAACTGGCCGACCTTCCCGCAGATCTACATCAACGGCGAGCTGATCGGCGGCTGCGACATCACCATCGATCTGCTGCAGAAGGGTGAGCTGCAGAAGATGGTCAAGGACGCCGTCGCCAAGACCGCCTAGCGGTACGCCCGGGCCCCTGCCCGGGTCGTCCGATCCCAGAACCCCGCCGCGGGCAGCCCGCGGCGGGGTTTTTTATTTTGCGAGAGGGGGCCTCCCGCCCTTTTGTGTCCCCATGTTTCAGATTGATTTCAGCTTCGCGGTATAGCCTGGGCCCCACTAGAGAAGACCGGCCAGGCCGGCCAGCGGGAAGGCAAGCCACACCGGAAAGGAGCACAGGCATGAGACACAGAACCCTTAGCGTCGCCCTGGCGGGCGCCGCGGTGGCCTTGAAACCGGATAGGGCGCGGCCGACATGACGGGAGGCCCTCTGCTAAGCGCGACTGCGAACCAAGTGAAGGTCTGGGACCCGCTGGTGCGGGTGTTCCACTGGACGCTGGTGAGCGCCTTCTTCACGGCCTACCTCACGGGGGACGGCGAGGGCTGGCTGGACATCCATACCTTTGCCGGCTACACCGTGCTGGGGCTGGTGCTGGTACGCTTGCTGTGGGGCTTCGTCGGCACCCGGCATGCACGCTTCACCGACTTCGTGCGCGGTCCGGGCACGGTCTTCGGCTATCTGCGCGAGGTGGTTGCCCTGCATCCACGCCGCTACCTCGGGCACAACCCGGCAGGCGGGCTGATGGTCGTGTTATTGCTCGTCAGCCTGCTGGCGACCACCGTCTTCGGCATGGCCGTCTACGCCACCGAGGAGCACGCCGGGCCGCTGGTCGGTTGGCTGGGCGGCGTAGGCGGCTTCTGGAAAGAGGCATTCGAGGAGTTGCACGAGTTCTTCGCCAACCTGACGCTGTTCATGGTGGTGGTGCATGTGGCGGGCGTGCTGGTCGAGAGTCTGCTGCACGGCGAGAACCTGGTGCGCGCCATGCTCACCGGACGCAAGCGCGCCTGAACCACCGCACAGGACCAACCCGCTGTGGCGGAATGGAGAGATGAGTATGAAAAATTCTGCATGGATCGGCCTGCTTGCGCTGGGTGGTTCCCTGTTGTTTGCCACCGGCTTTGCCAGTGAACAGGATCGTGCCCGCGCACTGGCTGGTTCCGGGGCCATCGTTCCCCTGGAAGATATCCTCGTGCATACGCGCCAACGCTATCCGACGGCGCGTATCCTGGAAGTCGAGCTGGAGTCCAAGCGTGGTGCGTATTATTACGAGATCGAACTGCTCGACGCGGAGGGTGTGGTGTACGAGCTGAAGTATGATGCGGCGACCGGCGAACTGCTGGAAGAAGACGTGGACGACTAAGGGCCTTCTGGATGGACATGGCGTGCGGGTACTGATTGTAGAAGACGATACTGCGCTCGGCGGCGGCCTGAAGGCGGACCTGGAACGCCGTGGCTTTGCGGTCGACTGGCAGGACAATGGCGTCGACGGCCAGTTCATGGGCGAGCAGGAACCCTACGACGCCATCGTGCTCGACCTGGGACTGCCGCGCCGCAGCGGGCTCGAGGTGCTGCGCAACTGGCGTGCCGCCGGCGTGGTCACGCCGGTGCTGATCCTCACGGCGCGCGACGCCTGGCACGAGAAGGTCGAAGGTTTCCAGGCCGGCGCCGACGATTATCTCGGCAAGCCGTTTCATGTCGAGGAGCTGGGCGCGCGCCTGCAGGCGCTCATCCGCCGCGCCTCGGGCATCGCCCAAGCGGATATCCATGGCGGCGGGCTGGTGCTGGACGAGGCGCGCCAGCGGGTGCGCGCGCCGGACGGTAAGGATATCGAACTCACCGGCACCGAATTCCGCCTGCTGCGTTATTTCATGCTGCACGCCGGCCAGATTCTGTCCAAGACCCAGTTGGCCGAGCATGTCTACGACTATGATTCCGACAAGGACAGCAATGTGATCGAGGTGTACGTGCGACGGCTGCGGCAGAAGCTCGGCGACGACCTGATCGAGACGCGCCGCGGTCAGGGCTACGTATTCACGACCTCCGCCGCACCATGATCTCTATCCAGCGTCGCCTGGGCGCCAGCCTGACGCTCATCATGATCGGGGTGTTCCTCATCCTCGGCATCGGCATGAGCCTGTCCTTCCGCACGCTCATGGAAGGCTACATGCTGTCGCGGCTGGAGCACGATGCCGAGAGCCTGTTGGGCGCGCTGCTGCTGCCGCCGGAGGCACCCGACATCGAACTGCGTGCGCAGCGCATGAGTTCGGTCTACCAGCAGCCGTTTTCCGGCCATTACTACCTGATCTCCAGCGACGGTCGGACCTGGCGTTCACGTTCGCTCTGGGACCAGACCCTGGAGCTCCCGGCCACCGCGGTCGGTGCGTCCGCACAGCAGCGTATGCTCGGACCGGAGGATCAGCCACTGCTGGTGTACATGGCCGGTTTCCGCAAGGACGGTCATGACTTCAGCATCGCCGTCGCCGAGGATCTCAGTCCCATCCAGGCCGGGGTGCGAAAATTCCAGCTGCGCTATGGCCTGTTCGGCGCGCTGACGCTGGCGCTGCTGCTGGTGTCGCAGCGGCAGATCCTCAAGCTGGGGCTGGTACCGTTGCGCCGCGCACGCGCGGAGATCGCCGAGCTGGAGCGTGGCGAGCGCCAGCAGCTCAGCGAGACCGTGCCCGAAGAGATCCTGCCGGTGGTGCGCCAGGTCAATGCCCTGGTGACCACCCAGCGGCAACGGCTGACCCGCTCCCGCAATGCCATGGGGAATCTCGCCCATGCACTCAAGACCCCGCTGACGCTGCTCGGCCAGATCGCCGACCGTGATGACGCCTTCTGCGCTACGACGGACGCCGCCCGGGCGCGCGAGCAGGTGGCGACCCTGCACCAGCTGCTGGCGCGTGAACTCAAGCGCGCCCGCCTGGCCGGGGCGGCGACCACGGGCACGCGCCTGGATCTGCGCACCGAACTGGAGGCGCTGGTCGCCGTACTGCGGCAGCTCTATCGCGAGCGCGATCTGCGGCTGGAACTGGACCTGCCCACGCCACTGCCGCTGGCCGCCGACCGTGAAGACATGCACGAGCTGTTCGGCAATCTGCTCGACAACGCCTGCAAATGGGCACGCTCACAGGTGCGCGTACGCCAGGTGCCTTCCGCCACAGGCCTCGTCATCCGGGTAGAGGACAATGGCCCGGGTCGCAACCCGGATGAGCTGGCCGACCTCGCCCGGCGCGGTGTACGCATCGACGAGGGCACCGTCCCCGGCCACGGCCTGGGGCTCGCCATCGCCCAGGACATCGTGCGGCACTACGGCGGCCGGCTGCACCTGGGCCGCTCGGCAGACCTGGGCGGCTTCCTGGCGGAGGTGGAGTTGGGGCGTGAGGCGTGAGGAGTGAGGAGTGAGGAGTGAGGAGTGAGGAGTGAGGAGTGAGGCAAAAAAGGATCTTAGCCACGGAATCCACGGAACAACACGGAAAAATTATTGGGGAAAACCCACACAAACCAAGGCCTCGGATGGTCAGCCTGAAGCGGCTGTGTCATCTGGGTGTCATTCAGCACGAACAGAAAAATCATTGTGGCGAAAACAGCGATCGGATCTGGAAGTGTTCTGCAACCGACACTGTTTCTGATCTCCGGTCACCCGAGCCGGGTACAATGCCCACACGTCTTTGGCAATAAATTTTTCCGTGTTGTTCCGTGGATTCCGTGGCTAAAAAAGGGTTTATCTTTTACTCCTCACGCCTCACGCCTCACGCCTCACTCGAACATCAGTGCCCCTCGAGTTTGCCGAGTTCGTGCAGGATGGCGAGGGTCAGTTTCTGGCCGGCGTCGCCCATGCCCTGGCAGAGTTTGTCGGCGTCGCGTTCGCCGGTGACCAGGGGGCGGATGCAGCCGGCGAGGCGCGCCATGTCGCCGCCGGCCTGCAGCATCTGGGTGGCCATGGTGGCGATCGTCTGCAGTGCCTCGAGGTTGCCGGAACGCGCCGCATGGATCAGGCTGGCCAGTCCGGGTGCGGCGGCGTTGGCATCGATGTCGGCGGACAGGTCGGGGAGGGTGGCGGGGTTCTGGATACCGCGTAGCATCGACTCGACGATGGTGAGATCCTCCTCGTCGAGATGGCGGAAGGCGCCGGGCTCGCGCTGGCCCGCCAGGATCTTGCGGACGGCGGCGACCAGGGCGGACCAGCCGTTGCTTTCCGCCTGACGCAGGATCTCGTCCAGGTCGGGCACGGCCGCGCGGTTCTGGCAGGCGATGACCACGCGATGAATGAGGCCGGCATGGGCCTGCAGGATTTGTTCGGATTTTTCCGGCAATCGGGACATGGTGGCGGGTTCGCTCGTGGGGCGGACCGGGGTGGCGTCTGGAGTGTAGCGGATGCACCGGCCCGTCGGAACCATGCAAGGCTTGATTGATTAATTCTATCTAATATAGACTTGATCTAAATTGCTGTTGTCCCGGCATGGTTATGTGCCGGCAAACAAACCATCCTTCGAGGAGACACGCATATGAAGATATTTCCGACCACTGCAGTGGCCCTGGCCCTCGCCGGCGCCACATCGCTTGCCACCGCAGCCGACTGGCAGGCGCTTCCGGACAAGGCCCCGGAGCCCGCTGACAACCCGACCACGCCGGCCAAGGTCGAACTGGGCAAGCTGTTGTTCATGGACCCGCGGCTCTCGGCGACCGGTACCGTGTCCTGCAACAGCTGCCACAATGTCATGCTCGGCGGCGATGACAACCGCAACTTTTCCATGGGCGTGCACGGCCAGATGGGCGGGCGCAGCGCACCGACGGTGTGGAACTCGGCCTTCTCCTCGGTGCAGTTCTGGGACGGCCGCGAGCCCAGCCTGGAAGAGCAGGCCAAGGGCCCGATCGCCAATCCCGTCGAGATGGGCATGAAGGGCGTCGACGTCGCCGTGAGCCGTGTGCGCCGCATCCCGGGTTACGCGCCCTATTTCGAGGCCGCCTTCGGTTCGGATACCGTGACGGTCTCGAATGTCGCCAAGGCGATCGCCGCCTATGAGCGCACGCTGATCACGCCGAACAGCCCCTATGACCGCTACGTCAAGGGCGATAAGAAGGCCATGACCGAGCAGCAGGTGCGCGGCATGAACACCTTCGCCGAGGTCGGCTGCACCGCCTGCCACTCGGGTCCGGCCTTCAACGGCCCGACACTGCCGGAGGGCACGGGCTTCTTCATGAAATTCCCGACCTTCGCGGACAACGACTATGTGAAGAAGTACGACCTCCTGCAGGATCTGGGTCGCCACGACGTCACCAAGGCCGACGCCGACAAGCACCTGTTCAAGGTGCCGACGCTGCGCAACATCGCCCTGACGGCCCCGTACTTTCACAACGGGTCGGTGTTGACGTTGGACGAGGCGGTCAAGGTGATGGCCAAGACCCAGCTCGGCAAGGATCTGAACGAACCGCAGACGACCGACATCGTGGCCTTCCTGGGTGCGCTGACGGGCGAGTTCCCGGTGCAGACCCTGCCTCAGCTGCCGCCGACCGAAGGCTGGGCGTTCGAGTACGCGGCCGACCACTAAGCCGCCACCCGCAACGGGGACACGCCGGCCGCCTCCGCACACCGCGGGGCGGCCGTATTTATTTGGGTCAGGCGCGCTCGCCGCACTCCACAAGACAACATGGCCACGGAACCACACGGAATGTAAACCCCGCCGCAGCCCCGCCTTCCGTGTATTTCCGTGTGCTTCCGTGGCCATACACCTTCGGCGCGTGCGTCGAAACGCGGCCTGGCGCATTCGGTGGGTCAGCGTGTAGGGTGCGTCGGCGCCAGCGACGCACCGTGGCATGGAGCCCGCCCCGTGAGACAAGCGGCCACGGAGACACACGTAACGAAAACCTGTCGCATCCCCGCCTTCCGTGTATTTCCGTGTGCTTCCGTGGCCATACGCCTTCGGCGTGTGCGTCGAAACGCGGCCTGGTGTACTCGGCGGGTCAGTCGTTGGCTTCCCGCAACTCCCGCCACTGATTCACGATTGCGCAGAACAGGTCGGCGGTGCGTTCGGCATCGTAGATTGCCGAATGTGCGGATTTCTCGTCCCACTCGAAGCCGGCCGCCTGCACCGCGCGCGCCAGTACTGTCTGGCCGTACGCGAGGCCACCGAGGGTGGCGGTGTCGAAGGTGCTGAACAGGTGGAAGGGATTGCGTTTGATACCGGTACGCAGTGCGGCGGCCTTGACGAAGGCCAGATCGAACGACGGGTTGTGCCCGACCAGGATGGCACGGCTGCACTGGTTCTCCCTCACCAGCCGGCGCAAGGGTACGAAGACCTTCTCCAGGGCCTCGCGTTCCGGCACGGCGAAGCGGAAGGGGTGGTAGGGATCGATACCGGTGAAGGCCAGTGCCTTGGGATCGAGCCGCGCGCCCGGAAAGGGTTCGACATGGCAGGCGTGGGTCTCGAGGCGTGACAGCACGCCTTGGTCGTCCATCTGCAGCGTAACGGCCGCGATCTCCAGGAGGGCATCGGTCTTGGCATTGAAACCGGCGGTCTCGACATCGACCACGACCGGCAGGAAACCGCGGAAACGTTCCCCCAACCGGGTCACGGGACGTGCGGCGGGTTGGGTTGGTTGTTCATTGGAATCGTGCATCAGGGCAGGATACCGGATCGGGACCAGGCTGGCGACGACAACCCCGTAGCTGCTGTCCGCCGCGGCAATTACGCGTAGGGTGCGGCGGCGCAGCGACGCACCGTGGCGGTACCTCCGGTACGTCAGGCGCCGCCCCGACGCACCCACCAAAGACCGATAGCCACGGAAACACACGGAAGTACACGGACCGCAAAACCCGTCATGGCGCCACCGTTCGCGTCTTTCCGTGCGCGGCCGTGTGCGCCCGTGTGCGTCCGGGGCCGATGGACAGGGTATGCGCCGGATCCGCAAGCTGCACTGGCGTACCTTACGACGACGATTCACAGCGCTGTCAGGGTGTGTTGCGCCAGACAGGTTACGGACGCAGCCTCCAGCGCAGGCGCTCGCCGGCATACAGCGGTACGAGCTCGGCAGCGCCGAGCGCGTAGCTCACCGGCACCTCCCAATCCTCTCTGACGAGCGTCACTGTGCCGGTATTGCGCGGCAGTCCGTAGAAGTCCGCACCGAAGAAGCTTGCGAAGCCTTCCAGTCTGTCCAGCGCACCGGCATCCTCGAAGGCCTGGGCGTAGAGTTCCAGCGCCGCGTGTGCCGTGTACATGCCGGCACAGCCGCAGGCGTTCTCCTTGGTGCCGCGCGCATGCGGTGCACTGTCGGTACCGAGGAAGAATTTCGGCTCGCCCCCGGTCGCCGCCGTAAGCAGTGCCTGCCGGTGACGCTCACGCTTGAGCACCGGCAGGCAGTAATGATGCGGCCGGATACCGCCCTGGAACATGGCGTTGCGGTTCATCAGCAGGTGATGCACCGTGAGCGTGCCGGCGACGTTGGCCGGTGCCGCGCGCACGAAATCGATACCGTCGGCGGTGGTGATGTGCTCCAACACGACCTTGAGCGTGGGGATGCGCGCGATCAGTGGTGCCAGCTGCCGTTCGATGAACACCGCCTCGCGGTCGAAGATGTCGACGTCGGTATCGGTGACCTCGCCATGCACCAGCAACGGCAGACCGACCTCGGCCATCGCCTCCAGCGTGGCCTGACAGGTGAGCAGATCTGTCACGCCCGCATCCGAATGCGTCGTCGCGCCGGCCGGGTAGAGCTTCACCGCGTACACCTGCCCGCTGGCCCTGGCCGCGCGGATCTCCTCGGGCCGGGTGTCGTCCGTCAGGTACAGCGTCATCAGCGGTGCGAAGGACGTGTCCATCGGCAGCGCCGCCAGGATACGCTCGCGATAGGCCAGCGCCCGCGCCGTGGTCGTCACCGGCGGCTGCAGGTTCGGCATGACGATGGCACGCCCGAACTGCGCCGCGGTGTGCGGCACGACGCTCGCCAGGGCGGCACCGTCGCGCAGGTGCAGGTGCCAGTCGTCGGGGCGGGTGATTGTGAGGGTGGTGGTCATGGTGTGGTGGATTCGCTTGGTGTCAGGTGGAGGATTATACGTGGGTGGCTGTCGGTGAGGGGG